>NZ_JAGPYL010000012.1:0-81148 GCF_018070095.1 Micromonospora sp. U56 | reverse complement strand
GGCGGGGGGTGGAGGGTGGTGGGGTGGCTCGTACTCCTCGACGTCCTGATGCCCTGGTGGGGCGGGTGTTCTTTGCGCGCGAGGCGGTTCATGGTGGTTTGTTGACCAGAGGCGACCTCCGGAGCAGTGCCTGGCGGCGGGTCTTCCACAACGTCTACGCGGACGCCCGCCTCGACCTGTCCCATCGCAGCCGGTGCCGTGCCGCCGCGTCGTGGCTATTCCCTCCCGGCTGCGCGATCGCCGGCCGGTCCGCCGTCGCGCTCTACGGCGGGGCGAGCCCACGGGCCGACGACCCGGTCGAGGTGCTGGTCCAGCCGGCGTCCCGATTCGGTCCGCTCGCCGGCCTGCTCATCCACGTCGCTCCCTGGCGCGAGGGCGAGGTCCGGCTCGTCGACGGATGTGCCGTCACCACGCCCGTTCGCACCTGCTGGGACCTCGCGAGCTGGCTCGACCTCGTCAACGCGGTCGCACTGATCGACTCGCTCCGGCACGTCGGCGCGGTCGACCTGCCGGAGCTGGAGCACTACCTGGCCACGCGCCGTGGCGAGCGGGGCTGGCGGAGGTTCGCCCAGGCTGTGAGTTTGAGCGACGCCGCCGCCGAATCGCCACCGGAGTCGCAGCTGCGGGTACGACTCGTCGAGGCCGGCCTGCCCCGACCGGTCACCCAACACGTCATCGAACGGGCCGGCCGCTTCGTCGCCCGGGTCGACCTCGCCTGGCCCGAATTGAAGATCGCCATCGAGTACGACGGACTCTGGCACCACGACCCGGACCAGTTCCACCGCGACCGCCAGCGTCTGAACAGGATGCTGGGCGACGATTGGATCGTCCTGCACGTCACCAGCAAGCGGATGCGCGAGGACTTCGAGTCATTCCTCACCGAGGTCCGCACCGCCCTGATCACCCGCACCCGCCACTGACCCCACCCCGCGCCTCGCGTCCCCCGCCCGCCCCGAGATGCGGGGACTGCGCGCGCGTCCTGCCGCCCATCGGCCCGCGCCCACTCAGCGCCCCAGGTGACCCTGACTGACGCGCACGCCGCACCCGCCGCCACCCGCCCCGCCGCACCCGCCCCTCCGCCGCGTCGCGCCGCGAGACCTGGCCCCTCATACAGAGAAAGAGTGGCTATTCCACGTGGAATAGCCACTCTTTCTCTGAAAGTGCGCGCCGAGGAGGGCGCGGGGTGGGCGCGGAGGGTCAGGCGGTGAGGTACTTGGCGAGGTCGTCGAGGATCTTGTTGGCGGCGCCGACGCCGATGCCGGTCATCCAGACCTCGTCGGAGACGACGTGCGCCTTGCCGGCCTTGACGGCCGAGAGGCCCTGCCAGAGCGAGCCGGCGGTGACCTTGGCCTGGTCGGCGGCGGCCTTCTCGCCGTACGCGGTCACGAAGATGACGTCGCCGTCGACCTCGTTGATCCGCTCGGCGCTGACCAGGTCGAAGCGCTTGTCCTCCTTGCCCTCCAGGCGCTGCCGCTCGGGGCGGCCCAGCCCGGTGTCGCCGACGACGATGCCGGAGAAGGAGTCCGGGCCGTACACCCGGATGTTGCCCGGGATGAAGCGCACGATCGACACCTTGCGGGAGGCGGCATCGCCGAGCTTGGCGCCGAACTCCTTGGCCCGCTTCTCGTACGCGGCGAGCAGGTCGCGGGCCTGCTGCTCCTTGCCGAGCGCCTTGCCGTCGAGGAGCAGGTTCTCCTTCCAGGTGATGCCGACCTTCTCGGTGAAGACGGTGGGCGCGATGGCGGTCAGCTCGTCGTAGAACTTCTCCTGCCGGAACTTGCTGCCCAGGATCAGGTCCGGCTTCAGGGCGGTGATCGCCTCCAGGTCGGGCTCGGTGAGCACCCCGACCTCCTTGATGCCGGCGAGCTTCTCCGCGCCGAAGTACGTCGGCCAGCTCTTCGCCTCACCGGCGGTCGCGGCGCCGACCGGCGTGACGCCGAGCGACAGCGCCGTGTCGATCTTGTCGGTGTCGAGGACCACCACGCGCTTCGGCTCGGCCGGGACCTTGGTGCTGCCCATGGCGTGGGTGATCTCCCGGGTCTCCCCGGTGGCGGTGCCGGCGACCGGGTCGCTCTCCCCGCAGGCGGTGAGGCCCACGCCGAGGGCGAGGGCCGCGGTGAGGGTGGCGGCGAGACGACGCATCAGAGTCCTTTCGAGGGGTACGGACCGACGCGCGGGGTGTCCGCGTCGTCGACGGAAGTGCGGGCCGCCGGAGCGGTCGGGCCCACGGGATTCGAGCCGGCCGGGCCGGCAACGGAGGGCGTGCCGGCGGCCGGATCGGCGGGCAGCGGGGCGCCGGGCAGCGGGGCGCCGGGCAGCGGGGCCAGCGACGGGCTGGTGAGACCGGGCACCACCAGCGGGGCGCCGGTGACCGGGCAGGGCACCACCACGCAGTCGAGCCCGAAGACGTCCCGGACCAGCTCCGCGGTGAGGATCTCCCGTGGCGGCCCGGCGGCGACCACGGACCCGGCCCGCATCGCCACGAGGTGGTCGGCGTAGCGGGCGGCCTGGTTGAGGTCGTGCAGCACGGCGACCACGGTGCGGCCCCGCTCGGCGCGCAGCCGGTGCAGCAGGTCCAGCACCTCGACCTGGTGGGCCAGGTCGAGGAAGGTGGTCGGCTCGTCCAGCAGCAGCGCCTCGGTGTCCTGGGCGAGGGTCATCGCGATCCAGACCCGCTGCCGCTGGCCGCCGGAGAGGGTGTCCACCGGCCGGTCGGCCAGCCCGGCGACGTCGGCGAGCGCCATCGCCCGGTCCACCGCGACGGCGTCCTGCTCCGACCACTGCCGCCACCACCGCTGGTAGGGCTGCCGGCCCCGCCCGACCAGGTCGGCCACGGTGACGCCCTCCGGCACCAGCGGGCTCTGCGGCAGCACACCCAGCCGGCGGGCCACCTCGCGGGTGGGCAGGTCGCGGATGGCGGTGCCGTCCAACAGCACCGCACCCCGGCGGGGCGTGAGCAGCCGGGCCATGGTGCGCAGCAGGGTGGACTTGCCGCAGGCGTTCGGCCCGACGATGACGGTGAACGCGTCGGCGGGCAGCTCCAGGTCGAGCCCGTCGAGCACGGTCCGTTCGTCGTAGCCGGCGACCAGGTCGCGGGTGGAGAGCATTGCGCCTCCTGTGCCAGGGGTGGACGTCACGACGACCGCCGACGGCCGCGGACCAGCAGGAACATCAGGTACGGCCCGCCGATCGCGGCGGTGAGCACGCCCGCCGGCAGTTGGGTGGGGGCGAACAGCCGCCGGCCGGCGAGGTCGGCCAGCACCAGCAGCAGCGCGCCGAGCAGCGCGGCGCACACCATCGGCGGCCGCTCGGCCCGGACCAGCCGGCGGGCCACCTGCGGGGCGACCAGGGCGACGAAGTCGACCGCGCCGACCTGGGCGGTGACGGTGGCCGCGACGACGACGCCGGTGGCGGCCAGGCCGATCCGGCGGGCCACCGGCCGCAGCCCGATCCCCCGGGCGGTGTCGTCGTCGAGGGCGGAGCCGTTGAGCGCCCAGCCGGCCCAGGCCAGCACCGGCAGCAGCACGGCCAGGGTGAGCGCGATCCAGACCGTCTCGGTCCAGCCCTTGCCGGCGAGGGTGCCGATCAGCCAGATCTGCGCCCGCAGCCCGTCGATCGGGTCGGCGGAGAGCATGACCACCTCGGTCAGCGCCCGCAGGGCGAACGCGACGGCGACGCCGGCCAGCACGAACCGCTGCGCGGCCAGCCCGTGCCGGGCGCCGAGCGCGAGCAGCAGGACAGCGGCGGCCAGCCCGCCGACCAGGGCCGCCGGGGCGACCAGCACGGCCGCCGCGCCGGTGGTGATCGCGACGGTGGCGGCCAGGCCGGCGCCCTGGGTGATGCCGATGACGTCGGGGCTGGCCAGGGGATTGCGCGCCACGCTCTGGATCAGCGTGCCGGCGATCCCGAAGGCCGCGCCGGCCGTCGCGGCGAGCACGAGCCGGGGCAGCCGCAGGTCGAGCACCACCAGGTCGTACGGGGTGCCGGCGCCGGAGAGCGCGCGGAGCACGTCGGCCGGCGCGACGTACGGGGTGCCGAGGCTGAGGCTGAGCAGCGCGGCGAGGGCGAGCAGCACGGTCGAGGCGAGCGCGACGAGCACCGCGCGGCGGCGAACCTGGAGGCTGACCGGCCCGACCCGCACCAACGACCGTCCGGGCAGTCCGGCGGGGCCGCTCGGGGCGGCGGCGGGCGGGGCGACGGTCAGGTCGGGGGCGCTCACGGTGCCAGCCTCAGTTCGCGACTGCCGGGCTCGCAGACCCGGCTCACTCCTCGCGCTCACGCGGTCACCACCTTGGCGCGGCGCACCAGGTACGCCAGCAGCGGCGCGCCGATCAGCGCGGTGATGATCCCGGCCGGAACCTCACCGGGCGGGGCGATCAGCCGGCCGACGATGTCGGCGCCGAGCAGCAGGGTGGGGCCGAGCAGGGCGGAGACGCCCAGGGTCCAGCGGTGGTCGGCGCCGACCAGGGCGCGGGCCAGGTGCGGCACGGCGAGCCCGACGAAGGCGATCGGCCCGGCCGAGGCGACCGCGGCGCCGGTGAGCAGCACGGCGGCGGTACCGCCGCCGAGGCGTACCAGGCCGATCCGGTGGCCCAGGCCACGGGCGACGTCGTCGCCGAGGGCGAGCGCGTCGAGGCCCCGGGCGACCACCGCGGCCAGGGCCAGCCCGGCGAGCACGAACGGCAGCACCTGGGCGGCGACGCCGAGATCCCGCCCGGTCAGCCCGCCGACGACCCAGAACCGGTACTCCTCGAAGGTGCGCGCGTCGATGCTGAGCAGCGCGTACACCACGGAGGCGAGGCTGGCGTCGAGGGCCGCGCCGATCAGCGCGAGGGTGACCGGGCTGGCGCCCTCGCGGGTCCGGTTGGCGACGGCGAAGACCAGCAGGCCGGCGCCGAGCGCGCCCGCGATGCCGAACCAGACGTACCCGGCGAGGCTGCCGACGCCGAGGACGGCGATGGCCAGGACGACGCCGAAGGAGGCGCCGGCGCTGATGCCGAGGATCCGCGGCTCGGCGAGCGGGTTGCGGGTGAGCGCCTGGAAGAGCACCCCGGCGACCGCGAGGGCGAGGCCGACGACCAGACCGAGGGCGGTACGCGGCATCCGCAGCTCGCGCACGATGGTGCTCGCCGTTCCTCCGTCCGGGGCGACCAGGGCGGTCCAGACCTGGCCCACGCCCAGCGGCCGGCTGCCGAGCGCGAGGCTGGCCAGGACGGCCAGGAGCAGCGCCAGCGCGGCCACGACGGCGACGGCGGTGCGGCGGCCCCGCTGTCCGCCGGTGCGGCGGGCGGCGCCGACCGGACGTGCGGCGAGGGTGGTCACGATGCTCCCGAGCTGGAACTAAGGTACGCCTTACCTTAGCCGAGACGTGGAGGGTGACCTAACCGAGCATCGTCGATAAGCCGCCGAACCGGGCACACCGGAACCAACCGGGGAAAATGCCCCCTACCCTGGGTCCATGCGATTCGACCAGCACACCCTCGTCCTCTTCAGCCGCCCGGCGGACGCGCCGGAGCTGCCCCGGGACGCGGCGGATCTGCTGCACGACACGCACCTGACCCACCAGGCGGGGCTGGTGGAGCAGGGACTCGTGCTCGCCGCCGGCCCGTTCGTGGACCCGGACGACCCGACCCTGCGCGGTCTCGCCGTGCTGCCGATCAGCCCGGACGAGGCCCGCGAGCTGTACGCCAACGACCCGGCGGTGCGCGCCGGCCAGCTCGTGGTGCGGGTGGCGAGCTGGCTGGTGCCGGAGGGCAACGTGCGCTACGAGAGCGTCGGTGTGCCCCGCTCGATGCTGGAGGCCGCCGCCGGCGACTGAGCCGCCGCCGAGAAGGGCGGAGACAGCGCGGGGAAGCGGGCCGCCGGGAGGGTCAGTCCTCGGAGGCCGGCCGGCTGCTCGGCACGCTGGGCATCGGCCACTGCCCGGTGCGCACCGCCATCGGCGCGTCGAGCTGGTGGTCGCCCCAGACGTACGTCTCGGGCAGCAGGTCGGCGACGGGCACCGGGCGCAGCGCGTCCATCGGCCCGACGATCACCTTGATCGACGGGAAGTAGTCCAGCAGCACCTGGCGGCACCGCCCGCAGGGCGGAATGACGCCCCGTCCCCGGTCGCCCACCGCGACGATGGCCTCCAGCTCGCCGGCCCCCTGGGTGGCGGCGGCGCCGATCGCGACCACCTCGGCACACGGGCCACCGGTGAAGTGGTAGACGTTGACGCCGGTGAAGACCCGGCCGTCGGCGGTCCGGGCCGCGGCGGCGACGGTGTGGTTGTCGCTGCGGCAGCGCAGCTTGGCGACCGCGGTCGCCGCCTGCACCAGCGCGCGGTCGGTGTCCAGCATCGTCATGTCGCCGCCCCCGGATCGGTGTCGCTCGGCGAGAACTCTAGCCCGGCCGGCCCGCCGCCCCGGGCAGCGACGCCGACGGGGTACGGCGGCTGACCGGAGGTAACCCGGGGGCGCTCCGGCGGCGGGCTGCCTATCCTTGGCGACGACATGCAGAATCCAGCCGTACCCGCCGAGGCCGTCACCGTCCGCGACCTGCACCGCCGCCTCTCCTCGCTGATGTTCCGCGACCAGCGCCGCCTGGAGCGGCGGCTGGACGGCGCACGCAAGCTGCGGGAGCCCGAGCGGCGCGACGGCGCGCTCGCCGAGATCGCCGTGGACGTGGCCCGCGCCGAGGCGCGGCTGGCGGACCGGCGGGCCGCCGTGCCGGTGATCACCTATCCGGCGCAGTTGCCGGTCAGCGAGCGCCGGGACGACATCGCCGCCGCGATCCGCGACCACCAGGTGGTGATCGTGGCCGGCGAGACCGGCTCGGGCAAGACCACCCAGTTGCCCAAGATCTGCCTGGAGCTGGGACGCGGGGTGCACGGCCTGATCGGGCACACCCAGCCCCGCCGGCTGGCCGCCCGGACGGTCGCCGACCGGATCGCCGAGGAACTCGGCACCGAGCTGGGCGACGTGGTCGGCTACAAGGTGCGCTTCAGCGACCAGGTGAGCGACCGCAGCCTGGTCAAGCTGATGACCGACGGCATCCTGCTGGCCGAGTTGCAGACCGACCGGATGCTGCGCCAGTACGACACGTTGATCATCGACGAGGCGCACGAGCGCAGCCTCAACATCGACTTCATCCTCGGGTACCTCCGGCAGCTCCTGCCCCGCCGCCCCGACCTCAAGGTGGTCATCACCTCGGCGACCATCGAGACGGACCGCTTCGCCCGGCACTTCGCCGACGCCGACGGCGAGCCCGCCCCGATCGTCGAGGTCTCCGGGCGGACGTACCCGGTCGAGGTGCGGTACCGGCCGCTGGTCGAGGTGGGCGAGGCCGAGGAGGACGAGGGCGACGACGAGGAGAACGTCCGCGACCAGATCCAGGCGATCGGCGACGCGGTCGAGGAGCTGGCCGCCGAGGGACCCGGCGACATCCTGGTCTTCCTCTCCGGCGAGCGGGAGATCCGGGACACCGCCGACGCGCTGGGCAAGCTGGTGGAGAAGAAACGGTCGCTGCTCGGCACCGAGATCCTCCCCCTGTACGCCCGGCTGTCGACCGCCGAGCAGCACCGGGTCTTCGCCCCGCACCCTGGGCGGCGGGTGGTGCTGGCGACCAACGTCGCCGAGACGTCGCTGACCGTCCCCGGCATCAAGTACGTGGTGGACCCGGGCACGGCCCGCATCTCCCGCTACTCCAGCCGGCTCAAGGTGCAGCGGCTGCCCATCGAGCCGGTCTCGCAGGCCTCGGCCAACCAGCGCAAGGGCCGCTGCGGGCGTACCTCGGACGGCATCTGCATCCGGCTCTACGACGAGCAGGACTTCCTCTCCCGGCCCGAGTTCACCGACCCGGAGATCCTGCGCACCAACCTCGCCTCGGTCATCCTCCAGATGACCTCGATCGGGCTCGGCGACATCGCCGCGTTCCCGTTCATCGACCCGCCGGACCGGCGCAACGTCACCGACGGCGTCAACCTGCTGCACGAGCTGGGCGCGCTCGACCTGACCGAGTCCGACCCGGCGAAGCGGCTCACCCCGCTGGGCCGGCGGCTGGCCCAGCTGCCGGTCGACCCCCGGCTGGCCCGGATGGTGCTGGAGGGCGAGCGCAACGGCTGCGCCACCGAGGTGATGGTGATCGCCGCCGCGCTCTCCATCCAGGACCCGCGTGAGCGGCCGGCGGAGAAGCAGGCGCAGGCCGACCAGGCGCACGCCCGGTTCGCCGACAAGGAGTCCGACTTCGTCGCGTTCCTCAACCTGTGGCGCTACCTGCGGGAGCAGCAGCGGGCGCTGTCGTCGAGCGCGTTCCGCCGGATGTGCAAGGCCGAATACCTGAACTACCTGCGGGTCCGCGAGTGGCAGGACATCGTCAGCCAGTTGCGCCAGGTGCTGCGTACCCCGGATCAGGGCGGTGGCGGGCGTGGCCGGCGCGGCGCGGCGGAGGTCCCGGCGGACGGCGGCCGGCGCGGCCCGACCGCGGACCTGCCGGAGGAGATCGACACCCCGAAGGTGCACCAGTCGCTGCTGCCCGGCCTGCTGTCCCACGTCGGGCTCAAGGACGCGCAGAAGCACGAGTACCTGGGGGCGCGCGGTGCGAAGTTCGCGATCTTCCCCGGCTCGGCGCTGTTCAAGAAGCCGCCGCGCTGGGTGATGGCCGCCGAGCTGGTGGAGACCTCCCGGCTCTGGGGCCGGGTCGCCGGGCGGGTCGAGCCGGAGTGGGTCGAGCCGCTGGCGCAGCACCTGGTCAAGCGCAGCTACAGCGAGCCGCACTGGGAGAAGAAGCAGGCCGCGGTGATGGCCTACGAGAAGGTCACCCTGTACGGCATCCCGCTGGTCACCTCCCGCAAGGTCAACTTCGGCCGGATCGACCCGGCGCTGTCGCGGGAGCTGTTCATCCGGCACGCCCTGGTGGAGGGCGACTGGCAGACCCACCACCAGTTCTGGGGGGACAACCAGCGGCTGCTCACCGAGATCGAGGAGCTGGAGAACCGGGCCCGGCGGCGGGACATCCTGGTCGACGACGAGACGATCTTCCACTTCTACGACCAGCGCATCCCCGCCGACGTGGTCTCCGGCCGGCACTTCGACTCGTGGTGGAAGAAGGCCCGGCGAGAGCAGCCGGAGCTGCTCACCTTCACCCGCGAGCTGCTGATCAACGCCGGTCGCGGCGGGGTGGACGAGGCCGACTACCCGGACGAGTGGCAGGCCGACGGGGTCGCCCTGCCGCTGACCTACACCTTCGACCCGGGCACCCCGACCGACGGCGTGACCGTGGACATCCCGCTGCCGCTGCTCAACCAGGTGCCGGCGGAGACCTTCGACTGGCAGGTGCCCGGGCTGCGCGAGGAACTGGTCGTCGCGCTGATCCGGTCGCTGCCCAAGGCGGTCCGGCGCAACTTCGTCCCGGTGCCGGACTACGCGCGGGCCGCGCTGGCGGCGATGCCGGCGGGCGAGGAGCCGCTGCTGGACGCGCTGACCCGGCAGCTGCGCCGGATGACCGGCGTCACCGTGCCGCGCGACGCCTGGGACGTCGACCGGCTGCCGGCCCACCTGCGGGTCAGCTTCCGGGTGCTCGACGAGGAGAACAAGCCGGTCGCCGAGGGCAAGGACCTGCCGACCCTGCAACGCCAGCTCCGCCAGGAGGTACGCCAGGTCGTGGCCGCCGCCGCGCCGGACGTCGCCTGGACGGGCCTCCGTGAGTGGAGCATTGACGATCTTCCTCGCACCATCGAGCAGGTCCGGGCCGGTTACGCGGTGACCGCGTACCCGGCGCTGGTCGACGAGGGTGCGACGGTCGGGGTGAAGGTGTTCGACTCCGAGGCCGAGCAGGCCGCGGCGCACTGGGCGGGCACCCGGCGGCTACTGCGGCTGACCGTGCCGTCGCCGGCCAAGTTCCTCCAGGGCCGGCTCTCCAACGAGGCGAAGCTGGCGCTCAGCCGCAACCCGCACGGCGGGGTGCAGGAGCTGATCTCCGACGCCGCCGGGGCCGCGATCGACAAGCTGATCGCCGACGCGGGCGGGCCGGCCTGGGACGCCGAGGGCTTCGCCGCGCTGCGCGAACGGGTCCGCGCCGACCTGATCGACACGGTGGTCGACGTGATGGACCGGGTCCGCCGGGTCCTCGCCGCCGGGTACGCGGTGGAGCAGCGGCTCGGCGCGACCCGGAACCTGGCCGTGGTGGCCGCCCTGGCCGACATCCGCAACCAGCTCTCCGGGCTGGTGCACAAGGGGTTCGTCACCGAGGCCGGGTACGCGCGCCTGCCCGACCTGCTGCGCTACCTGACCGCGATCGAGCGGCGCCTGGACCGGCTGCCGGGCAACCCGCAGCGGGACAAGCAGCAGCAGGACCGGATCGCGGTGGTGCAGAAGGAGTACGCCGACATGCTCGCCGCGCTGCCGCCCAGCCGGCGCAACTCGACGGCGGTACGGCAGATCCGGTGGATGATCGAGGAGTTGCGGGTGAGCGTCTTCGCCCAGGCGCTCGGCACCCCGTACCCGGTGTCGGAGCAGCGGATCTACCGGGCGATGGACGACGCCGAGGGGCGCTGACCAGCCGCCCGGTTACGGCAGCGGTTCCACGCCCGGCGGCAGCTCGTCGGTGGCGGTGGCGTCGTGCACGTACTCGAGCAGTATCCGGCGCAGCTCCCGACCGGCGTGGGTGGGCACCACGTCCCGGCGGCGGGCCACCGCGATGGTCCGCCGTACGCCCGGCGGGGCGAGCCGGGTGACCCGGACGCCGGCCCGGCGGGCGACCACGATGCCGGGTACCAGGGCGATGCCCAGCCCGGCCTCGACGAAGCTGAGCACGGCGTCCATCTCGCCGCCGTCGACCGAGATGGTCGGTTCGAAGCCGGCCTCCCGGCAGGCCTGGATGGTGGCGTCGCGCAGGTCGTAGCCCTCGCGGAACATCACCAGGGGCTGGTCACGCAGGTCGGTGATGCGTAGCTGACCGTTGTCCCGGGCGGCGGGCAGCGGGTCCACCGACGCGACGACGAGGCTCTCCCGCAGGATCGGGTCGACGCGCAGCCCCGGGTCGGCGCCCTGGGCCGGCATGATGATCAACGCCAGGTCGAGGTCGCCGCGCAGCAGGTCACGGACCAGGTCCTGGGAGCCGCCCTCCTCCACCCGCAGGTCCACGGTGGGGTGGGCGTCGCGGAACCGGCGCAGCACCGGTGCGGCGAGCGAGGTGGCCAGGCTGGGGGTGGCGCCGAGGCGGACCCGGCCCCGGCGCAGGCCGACCAGCTCCTGCACCTCGCGGGTGGCGGTGTCGACGTCGGCGAGGATGCGCTTGGCCAACGGCAGCAGCACCTCGCCGGCAGCGGTGAGGGCGATGTTGCCCCTTACCCGTTCGAAGAGCGGGGCCCCCAGGTCGGTCTCCAGGGCGTGAATTTGCTTACTCAGCGAGGGCTGGGTTATGCCGACGAGGTCGGCGGCTTGGGTGAAATGTCGTACTTCTGCGACCGCCACGAAGTACTTGAGCTGATGGAGCTGCATCTACATAGCTTATGGCTATCAAGACTGCGAGGTCGATGCATTGGACGACTGATCAAAGTCCTCCTAGCGTCGGTCGGGTGGTAATCACGAAAACTCGGTCGCCCATCCGCTCGAACGTCGGCCTGAAGGCCGTCATGGCGGTGACGGGCATCCTCCTGGTGCTCTTCCTCGTCGTCCACATGCTGGGGAACCTGAAGATCTTCACCGGCGAGACGTCGTTCGACCACTACGCGCACTGGCTGCGCGACATCGGCGCGCCGCTGCTGCCCCACACCTGGTACCTGTGGATCCAGCGGACCGTGCTCACGGTCGCGGTGGTCGCGCACATCGTGGCCGCCACCGTGCTGGCCCGGCGCGCCCGCGCCGCCCGCCCGGTGAAGTACGCCCACCGCAAGAAGATCCAGGGCAGCTACGCCGCCCGCACGATGCGCTGGGGTGGGGTGATCATCCTGCTCTTCGTGATCTACCACATCCTGGACCTGACCACCGGTCACCTGAACCCCCAGGGCGACGCCAGCAACCCGTACGGCAACGTGGTCACGGACTTCGCGCCGGAGCGCTGGTACGTCACGCTCTTCTACACCCTGGCGATCGTCACCGTCGGTTTCCACCTGCGGCACGGCATCTTCAGCGCGCTGCGCAGCCTGGGCCAGCAGACCCCGGAGGGTGAGCGTCGCAACCGGGCGATCGCGCTGGTCGTCGCCGTCGGCCTCTGCGTCGGCTACCTGGTGGTCCCGTTCGCCGTACTCACCGGATTGGTGTCCTGACCATGGATCTCTTCATCGAGGGCGACCCGATCGCCGACACGAAGGCACCCGAGGGCCCGGTCGAGAAGCGCTGGGAGACCCGCCGCTTCGAGGCCAAGCTGGTCAACCCGGCCAACCGCCGGAAGATGACCGTGATCGTGGTGGGCACCGGCCTGGCCGGCGGCTCCGCCGCGGCGACGCTGGCCGAGCAGGGCTACCGGGTCAAGTCCTACTGCTACCAGGACAGCCCGCGCCGGGCGCACTCGATCGCCGCGCAGGGCGGCATCAACGCCGCCAAGAACTACCGCAACGACGGCGACTCGGTGCACCGGCTCTTCTACGACACCGTCAAGGGCGGCGACTTCCGCTCGCGGGAGTCGAACGTGCACCGGCTGGCCGAGGTCTCGGTCAACATCATCGACCAGTGCGTGGCGCAGGGCGTGCCGTTCGCCCGTGAGTACGGCGGCCTGCTCGACACCCGCTCCTTCGGTGGCGCCCAGGTGCAGCGGACCTTCTACGCGCGGGGCCAGACGGGCCAGCAGCTGCTGCTTGGGGCGTACCAGGCGCTGGAGCGGCAGATCGGCCTGGGCAACGTGGAGATGAACGCCCGGCACGAGATGCTGGAGCTGGTCGTCGTCGACGGCAAGGCCCGGGGCATCGTCGTCCGGGACCTGGTCACCGGCGAGATCAGCACCGAGATGGCCGACGCGGTCGTGCTCGCCTCCGGCGGCTACGGCAACGTCTTCTACCTCTCCACCAACGCCAAGGGCTGCAACGTCACCGCCACCTGGCGGGCGCACCGCAAGGGCGCCTACTTCGCCAACCCCTGCTACACGCAGATCCACCCGACCTGCATCCCGGTCTCCGGCGACCACCAGTCGAAGCTGACCCTGATGAGCGAGTCGCTGCGCAACGACGGCCGGGTCTGGGTGCCGAAGGCCAAGGGCGACGACCGCGCGCCGCGGGACATCCCCGAGGACGAGCGGGACTACTACCTGGAGCGGATCTACCCCTCCTTCGGCAACCTGGTCCCCCGCGACATCGCCTCCCGCGCGGCGAAGAACGTCTGCGACGAGGGCCGGGGCGTCGGCCCGACCAAGCTCGGCGTGTACCTCGACTTCGCCGACGCCATCAACCGGCTCGGCCGCAAGGCGATCGAGGCCAAGTACGGCAACCTCTTCGAGATGTACGAGCGGATCACCGGCGAGGACCCGTACGAGGTCCCGATGCGGATCTACCCCGCCGTGCACTACACGATGGGCGGCCTCTGGGTCGACTACGACCTCCAGTCGACCATCCCGGGTCTGTTCGTGATCGGTGAGGCGAACTTCTCCGACCACGGCGCGAACCGGCTCGGCGCCTCGGCGCTGATGCAGGGCCTGGCCGACGGATACTTCGTGCTGCCCAGCACGATCGCCCACTACCTGGCCACCGGCTCGCTGGAGAAGGTCGACGCCAGCCACCCCGAGGCGATCGCGGCCCGCCGCGACGTCGAGGACCGGATCACTCGGCTGCTGGCGGTCAACGGCGACCGGACCGTGGACTCGTTCCACCGGGAGCTGGGCCAGATCATGTGGGAGCACTGCGGCATGGAGCGCAGCGAGGCCGGGCTGCGCAAGGCCATCGACGAGATCCGCACGCTGCGGGACGAGTTCTGGCAGCGGGTGCGGGTGCCGGGCGACGGCGAGGGGCTCAACCAGTCGCTGGAGAAGGCCGGCCGGGTGGCCGACTTCTTCGAGCTGGCCGAGCTGATGTGCATCGACGCCCTGCACCGCGAGGAGTCCTGCGGCGGCCACTTCCGGGCCGAGCACCAGACCCCGGACGGCGAGGCGCAGCGCGACGACGACCGGTTCGCCTACGTGGCGGCCTGGGAGTACACCGTCACCGGTGAGCCGGTCGTGCTGCACAAGGAAGACCTGAAGTTCGAATACGTCCACCCGACGCAGCGGAGCTACAAGTGAACCTGACCCTGCGCATCTGGCGCCAGTCCGGCCCCGAGGACAAGGGTCGGATGGTGACCTACCAGGTCGACGACGTCTCCCCGGACATGTCGTTCCTGGAGATGCTCGACGTCCTCAACGAGCGGCTCATCCTCCAGGGCGAAGAGCCGGTCGCGTTCGACCACGACTGCCGCGAGGGCATCTGCGGCATGTGCGGTCTGATGATCAACGGCGACGCGCACGGGCCGCAGCGCGGCACCACCGCCTGCCAGCTGCACATGCGGCAGTTCTCCGACGGCGAGACGATCGACATCGAGCCGTGGCGGGCCCGCGCCTTCCCGGTCATCAAGGACCTGGTGGTCAACCGGGGCGCCTTCGACAAGATCATCGCTGCCGGCGGGTACATCACCGCCCCGACCGGCAGCGCCCCCGAGGCGCACTCCACGCCGGTGGCCAAGGCCAACGCGGACGCCGCCTTCGAGTCGGCCGCCTGCATCGGCTGCGGCGCCTGCGTGGCGGCCTGCCCCAACGGCTCCGGCATGCTCTTCACCGCCGCCAAGCTCACCCAGCTCTCGCTGCTGCCGCAGGGCCAGCCGGAGCGCTACACCCGGGTGATCGGCATGGTCGACGCGCACGACGAGGCCGGCTTCGGCGGCTGCACCAACGCCGGTGAGTGCACCGTGGTCTGCCCGAAGGGCATCCCGCTGAACACCATCGGCCGGCTCAACCGCGACTACCTGAAGGCCACCACCAAGGGCGCGGGCACCCCCGGCTCCTGACCGCGACGCGGGTCCGCCCGCCCGTCACGCACCGACCGCCGCATCCCCACCGGGGGGTGCGGCGATCGGCGTTTTCCCGGGGGTACGCCGGGAAAGCAGCGCCGGCCCGGGCGGCACGCCGGGTTCGAGCCGCCCACTCGGGGTAGCAGTCCCATGGACGGCACCGAGAGGGGACGATCAGGCATGAAGGCACTGACCTGGCACGGCAAGCGTGACGTCCGGGTGGAGGAGGTACCCGACCCACGGATCGAGGAGCCCACCGACGCGATCGTCCGGATCACCTCCACCGCGATCTGCGGCTCCGACCTGCACCTGTACGAGGTGCTCGGGCCGTACCTGAAGCCCGGCGACGTCCTCGGGCACGAGCCGATGGGCATCGTCGAGGAGGTCGGCCCGGGCGTCACCCGGCTCAAGCCGGGCGACCGGGTGGTCGTCCCGTTCAACATCTCCTGCGGCGACTGCTGGATGTGCCGGCGGCAGCTCTACGCCCAGTGCGAGACCACTCAGGTCACCTCCGAGGGCAAGGGCGCGTCGCTGTTCGGCTACACCTCGCTCTACGGCTCCGTCCCCGGCGGCCAGGCCGAGTACCTGCGGGTCCCGTACGCCCAGTTCGGCCCGGTCAAGATCCCCGAGGCCGGCGCGGACGAGCGCTACCTCTACCTCAGCGACATCCTGCCCACCGCCTGGCAGGCGGTGAAGTACGCCGACACCCCGCCCGGCGGCACCCTCGCCGTCTTCGGGCTGGGGCCGGTGGGCCAGTTCTGCGCCCGGATCGGCCGCCACCTGGGCGCCGACCGGGTGATCGGACTGGACCTGGTGCCGGAGCGGCTGGAGATGGCCCGCCGGCACGGCATCGAGACCCTCGACGTCAGCGCGCTCGAGGACGTGCCGGCCACCCTGATCGACCTGGTCGACGGGCGCGGCCCCGACGCGGTGATCGACGCGGTCGGCATGGAGGCCCACGGCGCCCCCGCGGGCAAGCTGGCCCAGACCGCCGCCGGGCTGCTGCCGGACAAGCTGGCCCAGACCATGACCGACAAGGTCGGCGTCGACCGGCTCGTGGTGCTCAAGGCCGCGCTCAAGGCGGTCCGCCGGGGCGGCACCGTCTCCATCTCCGGGGTGTACGGCGGCGAGGTGGACCCGCTGCCGCTGATGGAGATGTTCGACCGGGGCATCCAACTGCGGATGGGGCAGTGCCACGTGCGCCGCTGGACCGACGAGATCATGCCGCTGCTCTCCGGCGACGACGACCCACTGGGCGTGGCGGACCTGCGTACCCACCGGGTGCCGCTGGCGCGGGCGCCGCTGGCGTACGAGATGTTCCAGAAGAAGCAGGACGGCTGCGTCAAGGTCGTGCTCGCGCCGTGAGCCGGGTGGTGGTGGTCACCGGGGCGACCAGCGGCATCGGCCGCGCGGCCGCCCGGGAGTTCGCCGGGCGCGGGGACCGGCTGATCCTCGCCGCCCGCTCCCCCGCCACCCTGGCCGCGGTACGCCGCGAGTGCCGCGACGCCGGCGCCGAGGTACGCGAGGTGCCCACCGACGTGACCGCCCCCGCCGCGCTCGACGCCCTGACGGAGGCGGCGCTGCGGGAGTTCGGCCGGATCGACGTCTGGGTGCACACCGCGGCGGTGATGGCCTACGGGCGCTTCGAGGAGATCCCGGCGGAGGTCTTCGACCAGGTGGTACGGACCGACCTGCTCGCCTCCGCCGGGGTGGCCCGGGTCGCGCTGCGGCAGTTCACCGCCGCCGGCGGCGGCACCCTGATCCTCACCGGCTCGGTGCTCGGGCACATCACCGCGCCCTACATGAGCGGCTACGTCACCAGCAAGTGGGGCCTGCACGGCCTGGTCCGGACGTTGCAGCAGGAGTCGCGGGACCTGCCCGGGGTGCACGTCTGCCTGGTCACCCCCGGCAGCGTGGACACCCCGGTCTACCAGCAGGCCGCCAACTACCTGGGCCGGATGGGCCGACCTCCGCTGCCGATCACCACCCCGCAACGGGTCGCCCGGGCGATCGTGGACTGCGCCGACCGGCCCCGCCGGGAGATCTCGGTGGGCCGGCTCAACCTGATCATGCGGACCGGCTTCACGATGCTGCCCGGCGTCTACGACGCGCTGGTCGGGCCGCTGATGCGCTGGGGCGGGCTGACCGACCGGCAGGTGCCGCCGCACGAGGGCGTGGTGTTCGCCCCCAACCCGGCCGGCGAGGCCGTCCGCGGCGGCTGGCTGCCCGACCTCCCCCGCCTGGCCCGCGCGGTAGGCGACACCGCCACCTCGGCGGTCACCGCCGGCGCCGCCGCCCTCCGCCGCCTCCGCTGACCACCCCCCGTCCTCGCTCCTCCCCCACCACCTTCCGCCGCCCCCCACCTCCCCGGCCACGCCGCGCTCCCGCCGCGCCACCTTCTGGCCGCACTTTCACAGAAAGCGTGGCTATCCCGCGCGACATAGCCACGCATTCTCTGAAAGTGCGGGCGTGCGGGGCGCGGGTGCGGGGCGCGGGGTGCGGGTGCGGGGCGTGGCGGGCGGCGTGGGGACGGAAAGTGCCGGGTGCGGGTGTGGGTGCGGCGGCGGCTCCGCACGGGGGTGACGCGGTGGCTACCGTGTACTCGGGAGACGGCGGAGGGGACGTGGCGATGCGGGCACCAGCGGACCGGGAACTCGACCGGGCACTCGGCGGGCGGCTGTGGCGGATGACGGGGCTGGCCGCGGTGGCCGGCCTGGCCTGGGCGGCGCGGGACGTGCCGGCGGCGCTGGGCGGGCGCTTGACCGGGGCCCGGGCGGAACGGGCGGCCCGCTCCCCCCAGTTCCGCGACGGCACCTTCCACAACCGGGCCGCCACCCGGACGATGACCACCGGTGACCCGGGGCGGAACCTGGTCTGGGAGCTGCTCTTCGGCAAGCAACGCCGGCGCCCCACCGCCCCGGTCCCGCTGCTGCCCCCGACGCCCCCGCCCGCGACCGACGTCGAACGCGAACTCAACATCGTCTGGTACGGCCACGCCTCCGCGCTGATCGAGATCGAGGGGCGGAAGGTCCTGATCGACCCGGTGTGGAGCGACCGCTGCTCGCCGTCCGCCGCGGTCGGGCCGAGGCGGCTGCACCAGCCCCCGGTACGCCTGGCCGACCTGCCCCCGGTCGACGCCATCCTGATCTCCCACGACCACTACGACCACCTCGACATGGCCACCGTGCAGGAGCTGACCCGGCGACAGTCCGCGCCGTTCCTGGTGCCGCTGGGGGTCGGCGCCCACCTCGACCGGTGGGGCGTGCCGGCGGAGCGGATCATCGAGCTGGACTGGTCGGAGCGGCACCGGGTGGGTGGGCTCGAGATCATCGCCACCGCCGCCCAGCACTTCTCCGGCCGGGGGCTGCGCCGCGACGGCACCCTCTGGAGTTCCTGGGTGGTCGCCGGCGCGCACCGCAGGGTCTTCTACACCGGCGACTCCGGCTACTTCGACGGGTACGCCGAGATCGGCGCGGAGCACGGGCCGTTCGACGTCACCCTGATGCAGATCGGCGCGTACGACCGGGCGTGGCCGGCCATCCACATGTTCCCCGAGGAGGCCGTCTCGGCCCACCTCGACCTGCGCGGCGGGCTCTTCCTCCCGGTGCACTGGGCGACGTTCAACCTGGCCCTGCACGACTGGTCCGAGCCGGTGGACCGGCTCTGGGCCGAGGCCAAGGCGCGCGACGTGCGGCTGGCGGTGCCTCGCCCCGGCGAGCGGGTGGTGGTCGACGACCCGCCGCCGGTGGACGGCTGGTGGCAGGCGGTCGCCTGACGTACCCGCCGCCGGTGCCGGCCCGCCGCCCGTCGCACGGCGTCTCGACGCGCGGGGCCGGGGCGGTCAGAGGACGAAGGCGTCGGTCCAGAGGGCGCCGGAGCGGCCGGAGAGGGCGTCCAGCATGGCGACGGCCTGGCCGTCGGTGAGCTGGGCGACGAAGTCGACGATGGCCCGGCCCCGGGCCCGGCCGATCCGGTCCGCCGTACGTGGGTGCAGCTCCGCCTCGGCCAGCTCGACCAGGTCGTGCAGCCGGCGCGGCAGCCGGGACTCCTCCTCCGGGTCGAGCAGCCACTCCCACAGCGCCTCGACCAGGGTGCCGAGCAGCCGGGCCTGACCCCGCTGGTGCAGGGCCAGGTCGGGGCGGGCCAGCACGAACCGGTGGTGGACGAACTTGAGCACCTGCACCTCGTGCCACTGGGCCGGGGCGAGCAGCACGTGCCCAGAGCGCACCGATGGCCGGCGGACCACGGTGATCGCGTTCACGAAGCGGGTGGTCCAGCGGGCGGAGAAGCGGGCCACGTACTGCTCGGCCTCGATCGAGCCGTCGAAGGGCATCGCCAGCAGGCCCTCGACCAGTTCCTGGCGAACGTGCTCGACGGCGGCGGCGAACGCGTCGTCGGCGGCGATCCAGCCGTCCTTGCGGTGCAGTTGGCGGCGCAGCCGCTCGATCGCCGAGCCGGGCCGGCGGGCCGCGCCGGTCAGCGCGGCGTCGGTGACCGCGCGCAGGTGACCGCCCTCCCGCTGCCAGGCCATCAGCTCGGCGGCGACCGCCCCCTGCTGGAGCACCCCCACCCGGTAGAAGTCCTCCACGTCGTGGATCGCGTACGCGATGTCGTCGGCGGTGTCCATCACCGAGGCCTCGACGGTCTGCTGCCAGTCGGCGATCCGGCCGGCGAACGGCTCCCGGGCCTGCCGCAGGTCGGCCAGCTCGGTCCGGTACGCGCCGAACTTCGCCGACCCGCTCTCCGGGTCGTCGGGCGGGACGGCCGCGCCCCGGGGCGCCGGGGTGAGGTGCCGCGGGTGCGGGTCCGGGTGGTCCAGCCGGGTCCACGGGTACTTCAGCAGGGCCGCGCGGACCGCGGCGGTGAGGTCGAGCCCGGTGGTGGCCGCGCCCCGGATCTCGGTGCTGGTGACGATCCGGTACGACTGCGCGTTGCCCTCGAAGCCGTCCGGCAGGCCGAGCCGCTGCCGGGCCAGCCGGTCCAGCACCCGCTCACCCAGGTGCCCGAACGGCGGGTGGCCGAGCTCGTCGAGGAGCCGACGGTGCGCCGGGTCGGCGGTGAGCCGCTCGGCGATCGCCCGGGCCACCTGGGCGACCTTGAGGCTGTGGGTGAGCCGGTTGTGCACCAGCAGGCCGGACCCACCCGGGCTGATCACCTGGGTGACGCCGTTGAGCCGGGCGAAGAACGGCGAGCCGACGATCCGGTCCCGGTCGGCCCGGAACGGGCTGGCGGCCAGGTCGCCGAGCGCCCGGGCGCTGCCGCCGAAGAGCCGGCGGGCCCGCGGATCCGCTGGTTGTTCCATGATCGCAACGCTAGCGCAGGCGCGTCGGGCGGGTATGGCGAGCGCCGTCGGGGGCGGGCGGCAGAATGCAGCACGGAACCCACAGCGAAGGCGGATCAAGATCGTGACCCAGTCAGTTCATCAGCGGATCGCCGACGAGCTCGGCGTCGCGGAGCGTCAGGTGCGGGCGGCCGTGGAGCTGCTCGACGGCGGCGCCACCGTGCCGTTCATCGCCCGCTACCGCAAGGAGGCCACCGGCCTGCTCGACGACGCGCAGCTGCGCACCCTCGAGGAGCGGCTGCGGTACCTGCGTGAGCTGGACGAGCGGCGGGCCGCCGTGCTGGAGTCGATCCGCGGCCAGGGCAAGCTCGACGAGGCCCTGGAAGCGCAGATCATGGCGGCCGACTCGAAGTCCCGCCTGGAGGACATCTACCTGCCGTACAAGCCCAAGCGGCGGACCAAGGCGCAGATCGCCCGTGAGGCCGGGCTGGAGCCGCTCGCCGACACCCTGCTCGCCGACCCGGCGCGGGACCCGCGCGAGACGGCGGCCGGCTTCGTCGACGCCGACCGGGGGGTGGCCGACGCCGCCGCCGCGCTGGAGGGCGCCCGGGCCATCCTGATCGAGCGCTTCGGCGAGGACGCCGACCTGATCGGCACCCTGCGCGAGCAGATGTGGTCGCGGGGCCGGCTGGTCTCCCGGGTACGCGACGGCCAGGAGGCCGCCGGCGCCAAGTTCGCCGACTACTTCGACTTCGCCGAGCCGTACCCCAGGCTGCCCTCGCACCGGATCCTGGCGATGTTCCGGGGCGAGAAGGAGGGCGTGCTCGACCTGACGATGGACCCGGAGGCGGAGGGCGACACCGACGCCGTGGTCACCGGCCCGAGCCGGTACGAGGCGGCCATCGCCGGCCGGTTCGGGATCAGCGACCAGGGGCGGCCCGCCGACAGGTGGCTCGCCGACACGGTGCGCTGGTCCTGGCGTACCCGGATCCTCATCCACCTCGGCGCGGACCTGCGGATGCGGCTGTGGCAGGCGGCGGAGGAGGAGGCCGTCCGGGTCTTCGCCACCAACCTGCGTGACCTGCTGCTCGCCGCGCCCGCCGGCACCCGCGCGACGATGGGCCTGGACCCGGGCCTGCGCACCGGTGTCAAGGTCGCGGTGGTCGACGCCACCGGCAAGGTGGTCGCCACCGACACCATCTACCCGCACGAGCCGCGCCGGCAGTGGGACGCCTCGATCGAGACCCTGGCGAGGCTCGCCGGGGCGCACGGCGTCGAGCTGGTCGCCATCGGCAACGGCACCGCCAGCCGGGAGACCGACAAGCTCGCCGGCGACCTGATCAAGCGGTACCCGCAGCTCAACCTCACCAAGGTGGTGGTCTCCGAGGCCGGCGCGTCGGTCTACTCCGCCTCCGCGTACGCCTCCCAGGAGCTGCCCGGG
This sequence comes from Micromonospora sp. U56, assembly GCF_018070095.1. Taxonomy (NCBI): domain Bacteria; kingdom Bacillati; phylum Actinomycetota; class Actinomycetes; order Micromonosporales; family Micromonosporaceae; genus Micromonospora; species Micromonospora sp. U56. The sequence continues at coordinate 59,481 of NZ_JAGPYL010000012.1, read as the reverse complement.
CTGGACGTGTCGCTGCGCGGCGCGGTCTCCATCGCCCGCCGCCTCCAGGACCCGCTCGCCGAGCTGGTCAAGATCGACCCGCGCTCGATCGGCGTCGGGCAGTACCAGCACGACCTGTCCGAGGTGAAGCTCTCCCGTTCGCTGGACGCGGTGGTCGAGGACTGCGTCAACGCGGTCGGGGTGGACGTCAACACCGCCTCGGCGCCGCTGCTGACCCGGGTCTCCGGCATCGGCGCCGGCCTGGCGGAGAACATCGTGCTGCACCGCGACGCCAACGGCCCGTTCCGGTCCCGCGCAGAGCTGAAGAAGGTGCCCCGGCTCGGCCCGAAGGCGTTCGAGCAGTGCGCCGGCTTCCTGCGCATCCCCGGTGGCGACGACCCGCTGGACTCCTCCAGCGTGCACCCGGAGGCGTACCCGGTGGTGCGGCGGATCCTCGCCAGCACCGGGCAGGACCTGCGCTCGCTGATCGGGAGGTCGGCGATCCTGCGCGGGCTGCGGGCCACCGACTTCGTCGACGAGACGTTCGGCCTGCCCACCGTCACCGACATCCTCGCCGAGCTGGAGAAGCCGGGCCGCGACCCGCGACCGGAGTTCCGCACCGCCACCTTCGCCGAGGGGGTGGAGAAGATCAGCGACCTGGCCCCGGGGATGCTGCTGGAGGGCGTGGTCACCAACGTCGCGGCGTTCGGCGCGTTCGTCGACGTCGGCGTCCACCAGGACGGCCTGGTGCACGTGTCGGCGATGTCCCACACCTTCGTCAAGGACCCGCGGGACGTGGTCAAGTCCGGCGACGTGGTCCGGGTCAAGGTGCTCGACGTGGACGTGCCTCGCAAGCGGATCTCGCTCACCCTCCGGCTGGACGAGGACGCCGCCGGCAGCCCCGGTCGCCCGTCGGCCTCGGTCGAGGCCGGGCGCCGGGAGCGTGGCGGGGCGCGCGGCGACCAGGGTGGGCGGTCCACTTCCGATCCCCGCGGGCAGCGCGGGGGATCCGACGCGCGCGGCGGCTCCGAGCCGCGGGGCACTGACGGGCGTGGCGGCACCGGCGGACGTGGCGGCGGCGGTGGGCGTGGCGGCACTGGCGGACGTGGCGGCGGCGAGGGCGGGCAGCGCGGGGAGCGGGACGGCGGGCGCGGCGGGCCGCAGCAGCGGCAGGGCCGTGGCGGCTCTGCACCCGCCCCGGTGAACGACGCGATGGCCGAGGCGCTGCGCCGGGCCGGCCTGGCCTGACCCCGGCGGTATCGCGTGGTCCCGCCCTGCGCGGCGATCACGCGATGCCGGTGCGCAGGGGGCGATCACGCGATGCCGGTGGGCAGGGTCCGTTGTCTCCACCGGCGCCGCTCGGCGGTGCCTGCCTGGCACCTCCTTGGGCAGGCACCGCCGGCCAATGTTTGCGGCATGTCGACCGCGCGTGTCGGGCCGGGCCGGCGTGTGACTATCGAGCGATATGCCTGTGAGGCATATTTATGACTCACAGGCATATCGCTCACCACGGTCCATGCCGTGAACGACCTGACTCTGCGTAACGCGTCAGCCGAGAGTGGCGTGGCCCGACCAGCTGCGGCGGCGGTCGAACGGCCCACCGCCTGCCTCCCCCTCGCGGCTGGACGAGGCGGCAGGACCAACTGGGGCGACCAGGCAGGACCCCACCAGGCGACCAGGCGGCACCGGACCGAGAGCTGGGCAGGACCGGACCGGGAGCTGGACAGTACCGGACCGGGAGCTGGGCAGGACCGACCCGGTCGAGCAGGCAGGGCGCGCCCGAGGCGGAGGCCCGGGGTGGTGGGCGTACCGTCGCGGCATGGGTGCGGACGACGGCCTCCAGTGGCGGGAGCGGCAGCAGCGGGCGGTGCGGGCGCACGCGGAGGCCGCCGATCGGCAGCGGGCGGCCGAGCACGCGCAGGCCGCGGAACTGGTCGCCTGGTTCGCCGCCGAGGCGATCCGGCGGGGCCTGCGCACCACGCCGCTGGTCGCCCGCGGGCACGACGGTCGCGGTCGCTACCGGACCCGGCTGACCGGCTGGTACGTCGACCGCGCCGGGACCCGGGCGGTGGACACGGCGGGCCGGTTCCACCTGCTCAGCGTGCCGCCCAGCCTGCGCGGCCGGCTCTTCGGCGTCGACCCCGAGCCCGACCCGGCGCCGCTGGTGCTCGGCCGGGGCGGCCGGGACGGCGAGTCGATCCCGCTGCGGACGCTGCTCACCCGCCGACTGGAGGCTGGGGACGACTGGCGGTGACCCGGCCGGCGCGCCGGCCCACCCGCCACCACCACAGCTGCTGCACGGCGAGGGTGGCCAGGCCGGCGAGCACGATCGCACAGATGTTGATCACGAGCTGGAGCGCCGACCCGGCCGCCTCGTGCCACACCCCGTACGCGGTGGCGACGGCGACGTTCGCGGCGGCCGGCACCGTGGTGACCGAGATCAGCACACCGACCAGCGAGCCGGACTTCTTCGAGGTGAGCGAGAGCATCCCGGCGATCCCGGCGAGGATGCCGACGACCCAGGAGAGCGCGTCGGGCCGCCAGATGAAGTCGGTCAGCGGCCGCTCGGCGAGCAGCATCTCCCGGTTGACCAGGTCGGCGGCGGTGAGCGCCCAGGTGCTCAGCACAGTCGCCACCATGGCGGCCAGGAAGCCCACCGTCAGCGCCTGCACCGAGCGGACGATGGTGCGGGACTTGCGGCGCAGCAGCGCGACGCAGAGCGCGGCGAGGGGGCCGAACTCGGGGCCGACCACCATCGCACCGACGATCAGGATCGGCTGGTCCAGCAGCACGCCCACTCCGGCGATCATCGTGGCGACGATGATCAGCGCCAGGTACGTCCCGGTCAGTTCGGTCTGCTCGCCGGTCTTGGCGGCGATCTCGTCCCAGACGACCGCGTCCTCGCCGTGACCCGGGGCGTCCCGGGCGGCCTGCTTCGCGGCCCGGGACAGGGTCAGCTCGACGTCGTCGGCGGAGATCCCGCCGTGCGCCTCGACCCCGAGCTCCTGCAACTGGTGCAGCACCCGGTCGGCGCTCTCCCGGACCACATCGCAGAGGACCAGGTCGCCGGGGGGCTGCCGGGCCGCGCCGGAGATCACGGCCAGGTGCGCCACCCCCGGGTTGTCGGCGAGCAGGTCGGCCACCTGGGACGACCGGTCGGCCGGCGCGATGATCCTCAAGTGCAGCAAGAATCGCTCCCCTCGAGGCACGAACCGCCGGGCGCGGCCCGGAGAACCCTACCGCCGCCGGGGCCCGTCGCCACGGCGCACCTTCCGGATGTCGGCCCTCCCGGTCCACGCCGGACGGACAACGGTCCGGCGCCGCTCGCCCCGCACGGGAGCGGCGGACGGCCGAGCTCCGACAAGACGGCGACACGGCGCAACACTGCGAAAACCGGACGGAAGTGCGTTTGTGGGATATAACCCCTAACGGCAACGCTAACCAGATTTCTAGCGCAGGGCGGGACAATGACCCAGACACGAAGCAGGCCGAAGGCCCCACCGCGGGCCTCCTTCCGGGGTGACATCGAGGGACTTCGCGCCCTGGCGGTCCTGCTGGTACTGGTCAGCCACGCCGGTAGCCAGTTCATCCCCGGCGGCTTCGTCGGCGTGGACGTCTTCTTCGTGATCTCAGGCTTCCTGATCACCGGCCTGCTCGTCGAGGAACTCGACCGCACCGGACGGATCTCGCTGGTGAGCTTCTACGCCCGACGGGCGAAGCGGCTGCTGCCCGCCGCCGGCCTGGTGCTCGTGGTCACCCTGCTGCTCACGTACCTGTTCCTGCCGAAGGTCCGCTTCTCCACCATCGCGTGGGACGTGGTGAGCAGCGCGCTGTACGTGATGAACTGGCGGCTCGCCGAGCAGTCGGTGGACTACATGTTCGTCGACCAGGCACCCAGCGTCCTGCAGCACTACTGGTCGCTCAGCGTCGAGGAGCAGTTCTACCTGATCTGGCCGCTGCTGCTGCTCGGGTTGGCCGTTCTCGGTGGCCGGCGACGGCTACGCCGCGGGGTGCTGATGGTCGGGTTCGCCGTGGTGGCCCTGCCGTCCTTCGCCTGGTCGGTATACCTGACGTCGGCCGATCGGGCCCCGGCGTACTTCGTGACCACCACCCGGATCTGGGAGCTCGCCCTGGGCGGCGCGGTGGCCATCGTCGGTCCCCGACTGCACCGCACCCCGCGTGCGCTCGCCGTCGTGCTCGCCTGGTCCGGGTTGGTCACCGTGGTCGCCTCGGCCTTCCTGCTGGACTCCGCGTCGGCCTTCCCCGGGTACGTCGCCCTGCTGCCGACCGCCGGCACAGCGGTGGTGATCGCCTTCGCGGTGGCCGCCGGCCGGGCCGGGCCGGCCGGGCTGCTCAGCCTGCCGCCGATGCGCGGCGTCGGCGCGCTGTCGTATTCGCTCTACCTGTGGCACTGGCCCCTGCTGATCGTCGCCGACTACCGGTTCGGCGAGCTGAGCGCGTCCGCGCGCCTGGCGGTGGTCGCGCTCTCCGCGGTGCCGGCGGTCCTCACCTACCACTTCGTCGAGAACCCCATCCGCCGATCCCAGACGTTGCACTGGCAGCCGGCGCAGGCGCTGGGGATCGGCGGCCTCTGCACGGGCACGGCGGTGGTCGCCGGCCTGCTCTTCCAGCTGACCGTCTGGTCGCCGGCCCGACCGCCGGTGTCCGCGTCCGCGGTGCCGCCACCGGGTGGGAGCAGCGCGTCGGTGGGCGCCCCCGCCCCGGCCGGGCCGCCGGGAGCCGCCGTCCTGCGTAAGTCGCCCCGGGGTGACCAGGCCGGGAGACCGGTCGACCGGGTCGACTCGATCACCCCCGACCCGCTGGTCGCCGCGAAGGACGTCCCGGCGACGACCCGCACCAACTGTCACGTCCAGCAGAACAGCAGCGAGCCACTGACCTGTGTGTACGGGGTCAAGGACGCCTCCTACACCGTGGTGCTCGCCGGCGACTCGCACGCCGCGCAGTGGCTGCCGGCGCTGGAGGCGGTCGCGGTGCAGCGGAAGTGGCGGGTGGTGACCCACACCAAGTCCTCGTGCCCGTTCCTGGCGATGGAGGTGGCGCTGGACGGCCGGCCGTACACCAGTTGCACCGAGTGGAACCAGCGGGTCCGCGGCCAACTGCGCGCCGACCCGCCCGACCTGCTGCTGGTGGGCAACTCCCATTACCTGACGGTGCGCGACGGCGAGTTGGTGACCCGGGATGCGCACGACATCCTGGCCGACGGGCTACGGAACACCTGGCGGGAGATGACCGGGATCGGAGTGCCGGTGGTGGTGCTCCGGGACCCGCCGTACCACCGTCGGGACCCGGTCGAGTGTGTCTCCGCCAACCCGGACCGGCTCACCCGGTGCGCCCCGCCCCGTGACGAGGTGCTGGCTGCCGGGGGTGGCATCGCCCAGGAGCGGGCCGCCAAGGGACAGTCGGGGGTCCACCTGGTCGACCTCAACGACGCGATCTGTCCCACCGACCGCTGCGCGGCGGTCATCGGTGGCGTACTGGTCTACCGGGACACCAACCACCTCACCGCCACCTACGCCCAGACGCTCGCGCCCCGGCTCGACAGCGCCCTGGCCGCCGTACGGACACCCGGAAGCTGACGGCGTCAGCTTCGTCCCCGCGCCAGTTCTGGCGCGGGGACGGGGGTCGGGCCGGTCAGGATGGTGGGTGAGCAGGACGGGCAGGGCGGCCGCGACCGCGGTCAGTCGGCCGGGCCGCCGGCCTCCGCCCCGACCGGGGCCACCGCGATGCCGTAGCAGTTCATCCGCCGCCCCTCCTGGGTGGTCCAGGTCCCCCGCAGGGTCCACCCGGCCCGTTGGTAGAAGGCGTTGACGCGCTCGTTGTCGTCCGCGTCGGTGGTCAGGTGCGCCGAGCTCACTCCGCGTAGCCGGACCGCCTCCCACCAGGCGTCGAGGAGCCGACGCCCGTGCCCGCCGTGCGCCGCGGCCGGGTCGACGCAGATGGAGCTGAGCAGTGCTCCGCGCGCCTCGACCGGCACCTCGCCGCGGTAGGCCACCCCGCGCAGCAGGCGCAGTGCCACCGCGGGACGGCGGACGACGGCCGGCAGGCTCGCCAGCGCCAACCGGGGGCCCCGCTGGCGAAGCAGGCGGCGGAAGAACAGCTCCGGGGCGATCGTGCCGACCACCACGCCGACCAGCCGACCGTCGGGGTCCCGCGTGACCACCGTGACAGCGTCGGGATCGCGAACGAAGCCGGCGTAGAACTCCCGTAGGAACGGCTCGCCGAGACTGGTGAGGAAGAACCGTTCGAAGGCCCGCACGTGCAGCGCCGCAGCCGTACGAACGTCCTCGGCCCGCAGGACGTCCACCGCCCCGACGGCGCCCCGGCTCACCGGGCACCTGCCGCGACGGCCCGCAGCGCGTCCTCCACCCGCCGTACGCCGGAGGCCAGCGAGTACTCGCGGTCGTAGTACTCCCGCCCGGCCCGGCCGAGCAGTTCCAACTTCTCCCGCCCGAGCTGGCACACCTCCCGGATGGCATCGGCGATCGAGGACGGATCACTGGGCCGGGCGGTGAGCCCGGCCCCGCTGGCCATGGCCACCGCCGCCGCGTCGCCCTCGGCGACGACCAGCATCGCCCGCCCGGCGGCGAGGATGGCCTGAACCTTGCTCGGCATGGTGTACGCCGACATGCCGCCCGGCCGGAGGCTGACCACGTGGGCGTCCCCGGCCCGCATCAGCGCCGGCATCTCGTCGGCCGGCAGCCGGCCGAGAAAGCGCACGTTGCGCAGCTTCCGCTCGGCGGCCTGCCGGCGCAGCCGCTCCTCGCACACCCCGGAGCCGGCCAGCAGGCAGACCAGCCGCGGGTCGTCGACGAGGGCGACGGCGTCGAGCAGGGCGTCGAGCCCCTGCGCCTGCCCCATCGAGCCGGCGTAGACGAGCACCACCTGGTCGTCGCGGAGGCCCAGTTCGGCCCGGAGGTCCCGGTCGCCCGTGGTGGCGGCCGTCTCGTCGGCCCACATCGGAATGTGCACGAGCTTGTGATCCGGCACTCCCCGCCGGGCCAACAGCTCGCCCACCCCCGGGGAGATGTACGCGATCCGGTCCGCGCACCGGTACATCGCGGCGCACCAGCCCCCCATGCCGCGGGCCAGCAGCGTGCCGGCGCCACCCGGCCCGACGAAGCCGCTGGCGTACGCGCTGTCGGGCCAGAGGTCCAGCACGTGCAGCACCACCGGCACCCGGTGGACGTAGCGGGCGTACCACATCGACAGCGAGACGGTGATGGGAGAGTTGCTCACCCACAGCGCGTCCAGGCCGCGCAGCGCGCCGGTGCCCAACGTGAGCGCCGACGCGGCGAAGGAGCCGTAGTTCGCCAGGCGGCGCAGCGCCGAACGGTCGTGGCTCGGGTAGAGGGCGACCCGGCGGATCCGCACGCCGTCGCCGTCGACCTCGTCCCGACGGGGACGGATCCGGTAGCCCGGGGCGACCCGGCCGGTCGGGTAGTTCGGGAAGCCGGTCAGGACCTGGACCTCGTGGCCCCGGCGGGCCAGCGCCCGGGCGAGGGCGCCGGGCAGCGCTGCCGGCCCCGGTTCGGGGTCGTACCACTGGGTCAGCAGGCCAACCCGCATTCGGAACCTCCCGAGCAATATTCGCAAAAGCCTAAATAGTCACCATAAGGGGCAAAGACAGTTTAACCTCCGGCAAGGGAAAATCGGTCGTCAGGTGGCAAAGAGGAGTTCTGGGTGGAAAACAGCAGGCTTCCCTTCGCGTTGCCCGACATCGGCGAGGACGAGATCGCCGCGGTCACCGCTGCGCTCCGCTCCGGCTGGGTCTCCAGCGGGCCGGTGGTGCCACGTTTCGAGCAACGCTTCGCGGAGGCGTGTGGTCACGGGGTCACCGCCGTAGCGCTGAACTCGGCAACTGCCGGCCTGCATCTCGCGCTGGAGGCGCTCGGGGTCGGGCCCGGCATGGAAGTGCTGGTGCCGACCTGGACCTTCACCGCGACGGCGGAGGTCGTCGTGCACCTCGGCGCCGAACCGGTGCTCGTCGACGTGGATCCGCTGACGCTGCACATCGACCTCGCCGACGCGGCGGACAAGGTCACCCCGCGCACCGTCGCGGTGCTGCCGGTGCACTTCGCCGGCCAGCTGGTGTCGCCGGCGCGGCTGCGCGCCTTCGCCGAGTCCCACCGGCTCGCCGTGGTCGAGGACGCCGCCCACTCCTTCCCCGCCGCCGCGGAGGGCGTCGGTGTCGGCTCCGGCACCAGCGCCGCAACGATCTTCAGCTTCTACGCGACCAAGACCATCACCACCGGCGAGGGCGGCATGCTCGTCACCCGGGACGCCGACCTGGCGCGACGGGTCCGGGTGATGCGCCTGCACGGGTTCGACCGGGACGGTTTCGACCGCTACCGCAGCGAGCGACCCGCCTGGCGGTACGACGTCGTCGCGGCCGGCTACAAGTGCAACCTGACGGACCCGGCCGCCGCCCTCGGCCTGGTGCAGCTCGACCGCGCCGAGGCGATGCGGGCACGGCGGGCCGAGATCGCCGACCGCTACCGGCGGGCCTTCGCCGAGCTTCCCCTCGACCTCCCCCCGCCGGCCCCCGCCGGCGCCGTGCACGCCTGGCACCTGTACGTGGTCCGGATGCGCACCGATGCCCGGGTCGACCGCGACGCGTTCGTCGCGGAGATGTCCCACCTCGGCGTCGGGTGCAGCGTGCACTTCATCCCGCTCCACCAGCACACCTACTGGCGGCAGCGGTGCCAGCTGACCGACGCGATGTTCCCGGTGGCCAGCGCGGAGTTCGAGCGGGTGGTGAGCCTGCCGCTCTTCTCCGCGATGACCGACGAGCAGGTCGACCGGGTCATCACCTCCGTCCACAAGGTGCTCGCATGATCAAGCGTTGCTTCGACATCGCCGTCGCCGCGGTGGCCCTGATCCTCTGCGCGCCGGTACTGGCGGCGGTGGCCGTCGCCATCCGGCTCGACGACGGCGGTCCGGTGCTGTTCCGGCAGGAACGCGCCGGTCGCCGGGGCCGCAGCTTCCGAATCCACAAGTTCCGCACCATGCGGGTCGCCCCCGGCTCGGCCGTCACCTCCGACACCGACGACCGGATCACCCGGGTCGGCCGGTTCCTGCGGGCCAGCAAGCTCGACGAACTGCCCCAGCTGTACGACGTCCTGGTGGGCCACATGAGCCTGGTCGGTCCACGACCCGAGGTACGCCGGTACGTGGACTGCTGGCCGCCGATCGCGCGGTGGCGCATCCTGTCGGTGCGGCCCGGCATCACCGACCCGGCGTCGATCATCTACCGCAACGAGTCCGCGGAACTCGCCCGGGCGCCGCAGCCCGAGGACTACTACCTGGCCGTGGTGCTGCCCCGGAAGGTCGAGATGTACGTGCGCTACGTCGAGACCCGCAGCTTCCTCGGCGACCTGCTGATCCTCGCCCGTACCGTGCAGGCCGTCATCGGTCGCTGACCCGCACGCCGCGTACCGAAAAGGGGGCCGGGACCGTCGCGCGGTCCCGGCCCTCGACGGTGTTCTCAGCGGCGGATGCCCGCCCAGTCGTGGTGCCGGCGGACGGTGGAAAGGACGAAGTCGACCACCCGGCGGGAGGTGTCCGGGACCTGGTAGTCGGCCGGGCAGCGCACCCCGTCCGTGGCGACCTGCTCGGTCACCACCCGGATCGCCTCCACCACGCCCGCCGGGTCGAGGCCGGTCATCACGATCCCGCCGGCGTCCAGCGCCTCCGGCCGCTCGATCGACTCCCGCAGGGTCACCGCGGGGAAGCCCAGGATCGCCGCCTCCTCGCTGATCGTGCCGCTGTCCGACAGGGTGCAGCGGGCCCGGCTCTCCAGGTGCACGTAGTCGAAGAGCCCGAACGGTTCGTGGAAGGTGATCCCGTCGAGGGCCAGGGCGTCCGAGGCGAGAGCCTCCAGCCGCTTGCGGGTACGCGGATGGGTGGAGACCAGTACGGGCAGCTTCCAGGCGTCGTGCACGGCCCGGAGGCAGTCCAGCAGTCGGCCCAGCCGGTCCGGCCGGTCGACGTTCTCCTCCCGGTGGGCGCTGACCACGAAGAACTCTCCGGTCGTGAGCCCGAGCTGGTCCAGGATGGTCGACCGTTCGATGTCCGCCCGGTAGTGCAGCAGCACCTCCCGCATGGGCGAGCCGGTGTGCAGGATCCGCCGCGGGTGCAGGCCCTCGGCCAGCAGGTTGCGTCGGGCGTGCTCGGTGTAGACGAGGTTGAAGTCGGCGACGTGGTCCACCAGCCGCCGGTTGGTCTCCTCGGGCACGTTCAGGTCGAAGCACCGGTTGCCGGCCTCCAGGTGGTAGACCGGCACCCGCATCCGGCGGGCCATCAGCGCGGCGATGCAGCTGTTGGTGTCGCCGAGCACCAGCAGCGCGTCGGGGCGCAGCTCGGCGATCGTCTCCTCCATGCCGATCAGCACCCCGCCGAGCACCCGGCCGAGCGACGAGGTGTCCACCCGCAGGAACCGGTCCGGCTGGCGCAGCCGCAGCTCGGTGAAGAACACGTCGGACAGGGACCGGTCCCAGTTCTGGCCGGTGTGGACCAGGGTGTGCTCCACGGTCCGGTCCAGCCGGTCCAGCACCCGGGACAACCGGATGATCTCGGGACGGGTGCCGACGACCGTCATCACGCGGGTCATGCCTGGCCCTCTCTCACGCCGGCACCCCCGCCGGCTCCGCCGTGGTCAGCTCCACCGGCTCCGGCCAGGTGTCCGGCCGGGCGGGGTCGAAGATCTCGTTGGTCCAGAAGAGGGTGAGGAGCTCGTCCGAGCCGGTGTTCACGATGTTGTGCGCCCACATGGTGGGCATGTCCACCACCACCGGCTCGGCACCGCTGACCGGGAACCGGACGACGTCGTCGTCGCCGACCCGGCGCAGCCGGATCTCGGCAGTTCCGCGCAGGACGCAGAAGCGCTCCACCTTGGCCAGGTGGAAGTGCTCTCCCCGGGTGACGCCGGGGCGGCTGGTGGAGCAGAAGGTCTGCCCGCCGCCGCCGTGCACCTTGACCGTCTCCACCAGCTCCCCGCGCGGATCGGCCCGCCGGGTCACCGGCAGCGGGTAGTGCGTCGGGAAGCAGTGCGACCGGTAGGTGTTGAACAGCCGGACCGCGTGCCGGTCCGACAACGCGGGGATCTCCCCGCCGCGGTAGGCGGTCGCAAAGCCGGTGAGCCGGTCCGCCAGTTCCCGGATCCCGACTCGCAGGCCGGGCATGGCGCTGTCCCACGGGCCGCCGTCCGGGGCGCCCATCAGCCGCGCCGCGGCGTCGGTGACGTGCACCAGGGTCACCTCGCGGTCCTCGTGCACCTCGGGCGACCGCTGCTCGGCGAGCAGCCGGCAAAAGGTGGCGACCACCGAGTTGTAGTACGGCCGGCCGTGCTCGCCGTACAGGTTCGGCAGCTTCACGTCGATCAGGTCGGGTCGGGCCACGGCCAGGGTGGCGGCGGCGACGGCCTTCGCATCGCCGTACGGGGTGCCGTTGCCGGACTGCACCGAGTTGGCGAAGACCACCGCGCCGGGCGGGGTGGGGCAGCGTCGCAGCCCACGAGCCAGGGCGGCAGCCAACTCCACGTTGCCGCCGGCCACCTCCTGCGGGTCGCCCCGGTTGACCCCGGCCAGGTGGAGCACCCGGTCCACGCCGTCGAGCTTCGCCGCCACGGTGGCCGCGTCCATCAGGTCGGCGCCGCTGAGCAGGACCGGGTCCGGCCAGCCGAGGGTCCGGGCGAGCACCCGGACGTGCCAGCCCAGGAAGCCCCGACCGCCGGTGAGCGCCAGCCTCAACACGCCAGTACCGGGTCGCGCAGCGCCAGCTCCGCCCGGACCTCCGGCAAGGTGCGCAACAAGTCTTTGATCTCAGGTACGCCGAGGCGCGGAGCGTTCGCCGAGTTGAAGTCCTCGGCCGGGTTCGCCCGCAGCTCACCCTCGGACGTGTAGAGCGCGTAGTTCAGGTCCCGCGCGTCGACCGGCACCCGGAAGAAGTCGCCGAAGTCCTTCGCCCTGGCCAGTTCCTCGCGGCTGGCCAGCGTCTCGTCCTGCTTCTCGCCGTGCCGAACCCCGATGATGTCCAGCTTCGCCGGCACGTCGAAGAGCTGGCAGACCGCCTCGGCCAGGTCGCCGACCGTGCAGGCGGCCGCCTTGCGGACGAAGATGTCGCCGGGCCGGGCGTGCCGGAAGGCGTGCTCCACCAGCTCGACCGACTCGTCGAGGGACATCAGGAAGCGGGTCATGCCCGGATCCGTCACCGTCGGTGCCCGGCCCGCCTTGATCTGGTCGATGAAGAGCGGGATGACCGACCCGCGCGAGTACATGACGTTGCCGTACCGCACGCACGAGACGATGGTGTCGCTGCGGGGGTTGTTGCGGGCGTGGGCCTGGGCCAACTTCTCCATGAGCGCCTTCGACATGCCCATCGCGTTGACCGGACCGACGGCCTTGTCGGTACTGAGCAGCACCACCGACCGGACGCCGTTGCGCTCGGCGGCCTCGATCACGTTCCCGCTGCCGACGACGTTGGTCCGCACCGCCTCGAGCGGGAAGAACTCGCACGACGGCACCTGCTTGAGTGCCGCGGCGTGGAAGACGTGGTCCACGTCCCGACCGGCGCCCGACACGGAGTCGAGGTCGCGTACGTCGCCGACGTAGTACCGGACCCGGTCGTCCCCGACGACCCGGCGCATGGCGTCCTGTTTGGCCTCGTCACGGCTCAGCACCCGGACCTCCTCGACGTCCCGGTCGAGCAGTCTTCGCACCATGGTCTGACCGAACGATCCTGTGCCGCCGGTGATCAGGACCCGGCTGCCGGCAAGCGCAGCGCTCACTCGTGCTCCTTTGTCGGTGACAGTTTCGATCCAGACAACGAGTGAGGTAGACCCCAAGGTACGATTAACGGCGCAATTCGGACATCAGGGGGCTGCCGGGACGATGCCCCGGAAGGCCCGCCGGCGGACGGTGCCACCACGCGACGAGGACGACCAGCACGAGGACCACCAGCAGCCGGCAGCCCGTCCTGCTCACGTAGGTCGAGGTGCCCACCCACATCAGATCGACCATGCCGACGACGACGAGGATGCCGGCCGTGTAGGCCAGCAGCTGCCGTGGCATGGTGACGGGCCGCGACGCCACCCGGTCCACCGCCCGATCGATCCAGCGCAGTGCCAGTCCGGTGACCGGGACCATCAGCAGCAGACCGACCAGGCCGAAGTTGATCAGCCACTCCCCCGGGGAGAGCGCCGCGTGGGTATGGCCGGTGCCCACCATTTCCGGGGAGAGGATGGGCACCAGGGCGGCGCCGAGGCCGTCCGGCTTTCCGGGCCACACCGTGCGCGGCACCAGGGTCACCGCCGCCGCCCAGAAGGTCTCCCCCCACGCCCTGGGCAGCGCGCCCATCGCGTCGAGGTCCAGCAGCCTCGTGAAGTCGCGGAACGGCGTCACGACCGACCCGAGACCGTCCGCATCCCGTTCGTCGGCGCCGGTGGCCGCTCTGATCTGGCCGAGCAGGAACACGGTGGGCGCCGCCACGGCGACCAACCAGAGCTTCACGTGCCGGCGGCCACGGCCCCGGTTCGCCAGGATCACCGCCAGGGCGAAGCCGAGGGAACCGAGGACGATCCGTCCGAAGTCATCGAAGAGGTAGGCGTAGTAGAGCGCGAAGCCCGCCATCGGCACCAGGCCGTAGATCAGCCGGCGCCGACGGCGCCGGCCCGGCAGCAGGCCGAGGCCCAGCAGGACGACACCCACGAACCCGGTCGAGTCGATGAGCAGGTGGTGGTACCGGCTGGGGAACACCACGGTGAGCACCACGCCGAGGACCAGCAGGGTGAGCCCCCACCGCAGCGCCCACCGGCTCAGCTCGGGGTCCGCGCGCACCGGCTCGCTCTCCGGACGCCGACGTATCCGGCTCCAGAAGATGAGCCAGGTCGACACGTGGAGGAAGTAGCACAGCGACAGGGCCTGCAGGATCGGCACCTGGGACGCGCCAGCTCCGGCCTTGATCTCGGTGTACAGCGCGGCGAAGCCGACGAAGAGGGCGAAGCTGAAGTTGTACACCCCGACCGCAGTGATTCGCGCCCCACCGTCGCAGTAGAAGACCCAGAGCCCGAAGAGCAGGGCCAGGGCACCGAGCAGCAGCGTCGTCGAGTGTCGCGGATCGGCGGTGATGCCGAGGGATTCGACGCCCAACGCCGCGATCCCGGCCGCCAGCCAGCCGAGGCCGACCGGAAGATCCCAGCTGAACGCGCCCTTGCCGGCCGCCACTGGCGCGGGTTGCGCCGGGCCGGGCGGGCGGGCGGCCGAGCGGTGACCCGACCACCCGGTCGGTGGGCCCCACCGCTCGACCTGCTGGCGCTCCTGCACTGACATCCCGTTCCCCCGGTGGCGTCCACGTGCGGGGTCGACAGGCGCACCCCGCAGGTGGAAGCGAGGCATCGGGCCCGGGGCGGCGACGACCGTCCGGGTTGCAGGGTCGAGGTCCCCGTACCATCTGAAACCGACACCAGGGCCAACGCTACGCCGACAACTTGGTTACGCTCCGCCACCAACGCCGTCACCGGAGCTGCGGCAAGGTCGTTTGTCCGGGCATGCCACTCAGCCACCCGACCAGCCTCACCGGTTGCCACAGATCGGCGTGGTCGTGAGCGAAGGACAGGACGGGGCAGTTCGACGGGTGACCGGCCGAGCGGAGTCCGCTCCCCTGTCGGTGCTCATGACGTACAACTTCTTCGAGCCGGGGTTCCGGGCCGGCGGGCCCATCCGCTCGATCGCCCGGCTGGTCGACTCCTGCTCCGAGCAGGTCTCCGTCACGCTGGTGACCGGCGACCGGGACCTCGGCGAGGCCACGCCCTACCCCGGCCTTTCCGGCACCTGGATCGACCGGGGGCGGGCGCGCGTGTTCTACCTCGACCCCCGGCGTCCCCGCCACTGGTGGACGCTCTGGCGCACGGTACGGGCGCGCCGCTTCGACCTCCTGTACGTCAACAGTCTCTGGTCCACCTACTCGCTGGTGCCCATCCTCGCGGCCCGGCTCGGGCTGCTCCGGGTTCCCCGGGTGATGATCGCCCCCCGGGGGGAGTTCTCCCCGGCGGCGCTGGCCCTCGGTGCGCGACGTAAGCGCATCTTCCTGCGGTGGTGGATCCACGTGCTGCGCAGAGGTCGCGTGGAGTGGCACGCGGGCAGCCAGTTGGAGGCCGATGCGATCAGCCGGGTGCTGCCATGGGCGGACGTGACGGTCCGCGCGAACCAGGCCGGGCTGCCCGCGGAGCCCATCCCCCCGGACGCCTCCGGCAGCGAGGCACGGCTGGTCTTCGTGGGGCGGATCAGCCCGATGAAGAACGTGGACCTGCTCCTGACCGCCCTCACCCTGACCAGCGCACCGATCCACCTCGACCTCTTCGGCCCGGCCGAGGACGCGGTCTACTGGAGCCGCTGCCAGCAGCTCATCGACGCACTGCCGCCGACGGTCCGGTGCACCTACCACGGCCCGCTCGCGCCGGACCTGGTGCGCGAGACGTTCGCCGGCTACGACGCCTTCGCGATGCCCACCCGGGGGGAGAACTTCGGGCACGTCATCGCCGAGAGCCTCTCCGCGTCCTGCCCGGTCGTCTGCTCGGACCGCACCCCCTGGAGCGACGTCCTCCACGACGGCGGCGGCGTGGTACTGCGCGACCTCACCGCCCCGGCCCTCGCCGCCGAGCTGGAACGGATCGCCCGACTGAGCCCCGAGCAGCGACTGCGGGCGCGGCGGACCGCCGGTGCGGCGTACCGGCGCTGGGCCGCCGCCCGCGACGACTCGAACATCCTCGACCAGGTCCGCGTCCGGTTCCAGGGCGCAGGCGATCCGCTGCGACCGTCCAGGAAGCCGGCACGTGCACATGCGCCCGCGGCACCCCACGACTGACACCTCGGCAACGCCGCGACCGGCCACCGACGACGAGAACGGGGCATCCTCCCCCCGGGTGGACGGCGCCGCGAAGGGCTCGGGTGTGCGGGGGCAGACGATCGTCGCGGCGTTGGCGAGCCTGCTGAGCGGTGTGCTGAACGCCGGCATCCTGGCGATCTGCTCGCGTGGCGGCCAGACCGATGAGCTGGCCGCGTACGCCGTCATGACCGCCGCCCTGACCTGGGTGTCGGTCCTGGCGACCGGCGGGACGGCCATGCTCTACGCCTCCGGTGACGAACGGGAGTGCGCGGCGATCCGCAGCCAACGGGTGCTGGTGGTGTCCCCGCTGCTGGTCGTGAGCGCGGTGGCCGTCTCGCTATTCTACATCGACCGCGGCTATGGCACGGCCGCCCTGGCTGCGGCAGCGTTGGGCACCATCGGCAACAACTTCACCCAGCTGCAGTTCAGCGACCTGTACCGACAGTTCCGCTTCGTCGCGGCATCGGCGGTGATGATCGGCAGCCGGCTCGTCGGCGTGGCGATGGTGCTGGTCGGGGTCCCGCTGACCGTCGCACTGGCCGGTGCCACCGCCCTGCAGCTGGTCACCGCCGAGGCGCTGGTGTGCCGGGATGCGGCGATGCGACGCGGGCGGTGGCGTGGCTTCAGCCTCCGGTCGGCGGCGGCGGCTTTCCGGATGAACGGCCACCTGCTGTCGTGCAGCCTGGCGGAGGTGTTCACCGGGCGGTCGGGTGGAATCGTGCTGTCCATGGTGGCGAGTCCGCACGTGGTCGGCAGCTACGCCGCGGTGAACGGGGTGTACCAGGCGCTGGCTGCGGTGGTCTACCAGGGCCTACGGGTGCCGATGGCGGTCCGGGTGCGTCGCCGGCACGGGCTGGGCGCGCACGCTTCGGTGCGCGAGAGCGAGGTGATGGTCGTCGTCGTCGCGGCCCTCACCGGGGCGGCCGGCTGGATGCTCGCCCCTTGGCTGAGCACTGCGGTGCTGGGCCTCACCGTGCCGGCGACGGACACGGCGCTGGGGCTCTTCCTGCTCGCGCTGCCGTTCCTCACGGTCAACCGGGCGGTCGGCCTCGCCCGCCTCGGTGACGGCGACTACCGCGCGGCCGCTCGACTGGCACTGCTGACCGCCGGCCTGGCCGGCCTCGCTCTGCTGGTCCAGGCACCCCGGATCGGTCCGGTCGGGGCCGCGGTCGCGACGCTCGCCGGCGAGGCGCTGACCACAGTGGTCGTCGGGGGTTTCCTCGGCTACCTGGCGCTCCGGTCGCGGCGGCGTCGCCGGTTGCCGGAGCCGACCCGGTCGGCAGCGCGTCCGGCGGAGCGGGCTTCCGGTGTGACCTCCCGCTCGTAGTTCCCCGCACACCTGACGCCACCTGGCCGCGGTCCCTTCCTCCCGTCGGCTCGGCCGAGGTCAGGACACGAACAACGAGTGCTTTCCCGCCCGGGTCTTGGCCTGCTGGTCGACCTGGGCGAAGGTGATCGACCGGGGATCCAGGTCGGGGTGGTCGCGGCCGAGCTCCTGAACGAAGAACGCGGCGACGTCGTCGAGGTCGAGCGGGCGGTCCGCCTCGACGTGGATCCGCAGGGCATCCGGCCGTTCCTGTCGGAACTGCACCCCGACGATGCCCGGGTAGGACTTGAGGATGTGCACGGGCAGGATCGCGGACAGGTCGAGGATGCCCTGCGCCGAACCGACCTGGACGAAGTCCTGACGCCGGCCGAGGATCGCGTGGAAGGCGAGAGCGTTGCCGTCCCGGATGTCACTCGCCTCCACCCGGTCGCCGATGGCGTAGTTGACCAGGGGGAAGAGCCGGGGAGTCAGAGTTGTCACGTGCAGCTCGCCGTCGTCGTGCGCCAGGCAGACGTAACTGTCCCAGAGCACCCGGACGTTGCGGGTGCGTTGATGGGACATCGCCAGCACGCCGGTTTCCGCAGAGCCGTACTCGATCACGGCGGGAGCGCGGAACACGCGCTCGATCAGGGCGATGTCCGCGTCACTCGCCGTCTCCGCGCAGAGGATCACGGCCCGGAGGCGGTTCTTGTCTCCCAGCTCGAGCCCGTTGCGCTCCACGTAGCGAGCCAGCCTAAACACCGCCGACGTGTAACCCGCCAGGGAGACCGGGTTCCGCCGGCGGAAGGCCAGGTAGTGCCGGCGCAGGGACGGTTCGCTGAGGTCGTAGGCGTTGAGCCGGGTGATCCGCATGCCCCCGTCGGCGAGACGACGCTTGAGGTGGGCCACCTGCCCACGCCAACCGCTGCCGAACAGGTGGGAGTGTCCCCACAGGAGCACGTTCGGATCCATCGGGGCGACGCCCGACCAACTTCGCCCGAGGTACGCGTTGACCCAGCCCTCGTCCAGTTCACCCGGTCCACGCGGGTAGCGGGTGGGCTGCCCGGTGCTGCCGCCGGTGGTGTAGAAGTCGGTGATCCGACCGTCCTGGAAGATCTCCGCACTGCGGGCGATCAGCGTCTCCTTCTCCAGCGGCGGGAAGTAGCGCAGGTCGCTCGGGCGGTCGATCCGCGCCGGGAGGTCGTGTTCGCGCTGCCAGGACTGGTAGAAGGGCACCTCCGCGAGGCAGTAGGCCCAGACGTCATTGAACCGGCGCACCTGGAGGTCCTCGATCTCCTCCCGGGACGGCCAGGCGTCGTACTGGGCGATCTTGCGGTCCAGGCGCCGATGACGGTCGGCGAGGACAGTGCCCCGCAGCAGCGACGAGAGCATCAGGTGGCCCCCCTTCCAAGTGACGATGAACCCAACGATGTGCTGACCGGCGCAGTTACGCATTGATCGCGCAGCGTTCCATCTACGCATTGACATCAGTCGCGAACTCCCACCAGGCTTGCGCACACAAGTCCTTCCACCAGGAGGCGCGATGAGGCGCACACGGTTAGCGATCGCAAGCGTGTTCACTCTGGTCGGCGCTCTGGCGCTGACCGCACCGGCGAGCGCGCGGCCACCGTCCGATCCGGGCGGCCGCGACAGCTTGGAGGTGTACGTCGGCACGCTGGACCCGCAACAGCTGGAGAAGCTGCGCGCGTCCGGTGTCGACCTCGGCCACGACCACCGCGGCACCGACGCGAATGGCACCACCCGGGTCGAGACGGTGCTCAGCAAGCGGGAGGCGGCCCGCCTCGCCGACCAGGGCGTACGGCTGGACGTCAAGAAGGTCCGGGGCAAGGAGGCGTCGCAGGCGCTGCGTGAGCAGGCGGCGGCGGGCTGGGACGCGTTCCGGTCGTACAGCGAGCCGGGCGGCATCCGCGACGAGCTCACCGCGACCGTGGCGCGCTTCCCGAAGCTGGCGAAGCTGGAGACGATCGGCCGGACCGTCCAGGGCAAGCCGATCCTGGCGGTGAAGGTCACGAAGAACGCGCGGACCGTGCCGGACGGGCGACGCCCGGCGGTGCTCTACGGCAGCGCCCAGCACGCCCGCGAGTGGATCACCCCGGAGATGACCCGCCGCCTGCTGCACCACGTGCTGGACAGCTACGGCACCGACCCGGAGATCACCCGGTTGGTGGACCGCACCGAGCTGTGGTTCCTGCCGGTGGCGAACCCGGACGGCTACGACCACACCTTCACCCCGGGCAACCGGTTGTGGCGCAAGAACCTGCGCGACAACGACGGCAACGGCCAGGTCACCACCGCCGACGGCGTCGACCTGAACCGCAACTTCAGCTACAAGTGGGGGTACGACGACGAGGGCTCCTCGCCGGAGCCGAACAGCGACACCTACCGCGGCCCGGCCCCCAACTCGGAGCCGGAGACGAAGGCGCTCGACGCGCTCTTCAAGCGGGTGGGCTTCGAGTTCTTCGTCAACTACCACTCGGCGGCCCAGCTGCTGCTCTACGGCGTCGGCTGGCAGGTCAGCACCCCGACCCCGGACGACGTCATCTACCAGGCGATGGTCGGCGACGACGCGCATCCGGCGGTGCCCGGCTACGATCCCGACATCTCCGCCGAGCTGTACACCACCAACGGGGACACCGACAGCCACGCCACGGTCCGCTACGGCACGCTCGGCTTCACCCCGGAGATGTCCACCTGCCAGTCGGCGGCCGCCTCCGACCCGGACGACCAGTGGCGGCCGGAGGACTGCATCAGCGGGTTCATCTTCCCCGACGACGAGAAGCTGATCTCCGCCGAGGTGGCGAAGAACCTGCCGTTCGCGCTGTCGGTGGCGAAGTCCGCGGCCGACCCGGACGACCCGGTGTCGGTGGTCGGCCGCAGCACCCCGGACTTCGTGGTCGACTCCTTCGGCACCTCCTACGGGCGTACCCAGCAGGTCGCGTCGATCACCCGGCGGGCGCTGACGGACGTCCGGATGCACTACGTGGTCAACGGCGGCCGCCCGAAGACGGTCAAGGTCCGCGAGTGGCGCGGCGGCGAGCGGTACGGCGACACCCACGACGACTACTACGCCGAGCTGCGCGGCACGGTCACCGGCACCAGGCCGGGTGACCGGGTCGAGGTGTGGTTCACCGGGGTCAGGCCGCGCAGCGGCCCGGTGGCCAGCGAACACTTCACCTACCGGGTGCACACCGACATCGGCGGGGACGTGCTGGTGCTCGCGATGGAGGACGTGACCGGGCTCAGCCCGGCGCAGACCGACGGCGCAGGCGCCAAGTACGCCGACGAGGTGGCCGCGTCCCTGGCCAAGGCGGGCCGCAGCAGCGACGTGTACGACTTCGACGCGATGAGTCGCACGGCCCCGCACCCGCTGGGCGTGCTCTCGCACTACCGGGCGGTGGTCTGGGAGACCGGCGACGACATCATCCTGCGCTCACCCGGCCAGGTCGGCGGCACCGCCGCCCGGGCGGCGCTCGACACCGAGCTGGCCGTCCGCGACTACCTCAACGAGGGCGGCAAGCTCCTGGTCAGCGGCAAGTACGCGCTCTTCGCCCAGGCCGCCAACGGCAGCTACGTCTACCAGCCGGACCCGGCGGTGGCGGAGTGCGCCGACCCGGACGACACCACCTGCCTGCCGCTGTTGAACGACTTCCAGCAGTACTACCTGGGGGCCTACAACTACGTCAGCGACGGCGGCAGCGACCCGGACGGCACGCCGTACCCGCTGCGCGGCGCGGACGGGGCCTTCGCCGGCTTCCAGGGGCAGCTCAACGCGGCCGGCTCGGCGGGGAACCAGGACCACACGGCCTCGTTCCTCACCACGTCGAGCTTCCTGGCCCCGGATGAGTTCCCGCAGTTCGCCAGCTCGGCGGCGGTGGACTGGGCCCGGCCGGGCAGCGCGCCGTTCGACCCCCGCACCGGCGACTGGTACCTGTACAGCGGGCGGTCCGACGAGTCGTACAAGCGGCTCACCCGGACCGTCGACCTCACCTCGGCGACCAGCGGGCAGCTGCGCTTCTTCGCCTCGTACGACATCGAGCAGAACTGGGACTTCCTGATCGTCGAGGCGCACGAGGTGGGCAGCGACGACTGGACGACGCTGCCCGACGCCAACGGCCGCACCGGCACCGAGACCGGCGACAGCTGCGAGTCGGGCTGGGCGGAGACCCTGCATCCGTTCCTCACCCACTACCAGGGCGCCGACTGCTCTCCGACGGGCAGCACCGGTAGCTGGAACGCGGCCACCGGCAGCTCCGGCGGCTGGCGGGAGTTCGCCGTCGACCTGTCGGCGTACGCCGGCAAGCAGGTCGAGATCTCCATCTCGTACGTCTCCGACTGGGGCACCCAGGGCCTGGGTGTGTTCCTGGACGACGCGCGGGTGATCACCGACGGCGCGGTCGTCTCGGAAACCTCCTTCG
This sequence comes from Micromonospora sp. U56, assembly GCF_018070095.1. Lineage (NCBI taxonomy): Bacteria > Bacillati > Actinomycetota > Actinomycetes > Micromonosporales > Micromonosporaceae > Micromonospora > Micromonospora sp. U56. Next base: position 37,860 of record NZ_JAGPYL010000012.1, on the reverse strand, counting down.
AGACGCCGGACCTCGGTGGGTGGACGGTGGCCGGGCCGCCGCCGGGCTCCGCGCCGGGCGGCAACGACTGGGCCCGTAGCCAGCAGGCGTTCACCGAGGGCGCGGCGGTGGTCACCGACGACACCGTGTACCTCGGCTTCGGTTTGGAGGGGCTGGCCCCGGCGGTCCGGGACGACCTGGTCGCCCGGTCGCTGGCCCACCTGAGCCGGCCGCGCCGCTGACGGACGCGGGTGCGGCGGCGGGCTCCCACCGCCGCCGCACCTGTCCGTACGGCTGCCGGACCGTCCGCCCGTGTGATGAGCTGTACCGGTGGCGGGGTACGTGTTCGGTCTGGTGCTGCATCCCACCCGGGACGTATCCGAGGTCGTGGAGATCGTCGAACGGTGGGCGACCCGGCACGGCAAGAGCCTCGCCGTCCGCGCCGAGGACCGGCACCGGGTGCCACCGTCGGTGGAGCTGGTGCCGGCGGAGGAGCTGGCCCACCGGTCGGACGCGTTGATCAGCATCGGCGGGGACGGCACCATGCTCGGTGCGCTGCGCTCGGCCGTGCGGGACCCGAAGCCGGTGCTCGGGGTGCACCTGGGCAAGCTGGGCTTCCTCGTCGAGGTCGAGCCGCCGGATCTGCCCCGGGCGCTGGACCGGCTGGTCGCCCACGACTTCACCGTCGAGTCGCGCGCCTGCCTGGCCTGCGACGTGTGCGGGGACGACGTGGTGGCGTTCAACGACATCGCCCTCGTCCGCCATCCGGGGTCCGGCTTCGTCACCGCCACCCTCGCCGTCGATGGGCAGCGGTACGGCTACTACCGCTGCGACGCGCTGGTGATCAGCACGCCGACCGGCTCGACGGCGTACAGCTACGCGGCGGGCGGGCCGCTGATCTCGCCGGCGACGCAGGCGCTGGTGCTGACCCCGTCGGCGCCGATGAGCGGCATCTCCCGGTCGATTGTGCTCTCCTGCGACGAGACCATCCGGTTGGAGCTGCTGCCCGGCTCGGCGCCGGTGGCCGTGGAGATGGACGGTGTGATCATCCGGGACGCCTCGACCGAGGGCGCGGTGCACGTGCGGTACCAGCAGGACGCCGGGCTGGTGGTACGCCTGGACCCCCGCCGCTTCCAGGAGCGCAAACAGCTCAAGCTCAGCCTGCTGGACCTGCCGCTGCTGCCGGAGCAGCTGCGCGAGTTGCTGCCGGACGGGATGCGCGAGCACCTGAACCGCCGCGAGCTGCCCCCGCCGCGCTGACCGCGCGCCCCGCGCTCAGGCCTTGGCCAGCACCCCGTCGACGAGCGCCTTCGCCTCCTCCTGGATGCGGGCCAGGTGCTCCGGCCCCTGGAACGACTCGGCGTAGATCTTGTAGACATCCTCCGTGCCGGACGGGCGGGCGGCGAACCAGCCCGACTCGGTGGTCACCTTCAGCCCGCCGATCGCCGCGCCGTTGCCGGGCGCGGTGGTGAGCGTCGCGGTGATCGGCTCGCCGGCCAGCTCGGTGGCGCCCACCTGCTCCGGGGAGAGCTTGCCGAGCACGGCCTTCTGCTCCCGGGTGGCCGGGGCGTCGATCCGGGCGTAGGCGGGGGCGCCGAAGCGCCCGGTCAGCTCGGCGTAGTGCTGGCTGGGGGTCCGGCCCGTGGTGGCGATGATCTCCGAGGCGAGCAGGCAGAGCAGGATGCCGTCCTTGTCGGTGGTCCAGGTGCTCCCGTCGCGGCGCAGGAAGGACGCGCCGGCGCTCTCCTCGCCGCCGAAGCCGACCGCGCCGTCGAGCAGCCCGGGCACGAACCACTTGAAGCCCACCGGCACCTCCAGCAGCGGACGACCCAGGTCGGCCGCGATCCGGTCGATCATGGAGGAGGAGACCAGCGTCTTGCCGACCGCCGCCGCGGGACCCCACTGCTCCCGGGTACGGAACAGGTGCCCGATCGCCACGGCCAGGTAGTGGTTGGGGTTCATCAGGCCGCCGTCGGGGGTGACGATGCCGTGCCGGTCGGCGTCGGCGTCGTTGCCGGTGGAGACCTGGTAGTCGGCGCGGGCGGCGATCAGCGAGGCCATCGCGTTGGGCGAGGAGCAGTCCATCCGGATCTTGCCGTCGCCGTCCAGGGTCATGAACCGCCAGGTCGGGTCGACCGTCGGGTTGATCACGGTCAGGTCCAGCCGGTGCCGCTCGGCGATCTCCCCCCAGTACGCGACGCTGGCCCCGCCGAGCGGGTCGGCGCCGATGCGCACCCCGGCGTCGCGGATGGCGTCGATGTCGATCGCGGCGGGCAGGTCGTCGACGTAGCGGGCGAGGAAGTCGTACCCGCCGGTGGTGTCGGCGGCGCGGGCCCGCGCGTACGGGATGCGCCGGACCTCCTTGAGGCCGGCGGCCAGGATGGCGTTGGCCCGGTCCTGGATCCACCTCGTGACGTCGCTGTCGGCGGGCCCGCCGTGGGTGGGGTTGTACTTGAACCCGCCGTCGTCGGGCGGGTTGTGCGACGGGGTGATGACGATGCCGTCCGCGAGGCCGCTGGTGCGCCCCCGGTTGTGGGTGAGCACGGCGTGCGAGAGCGCCGGCGTGGGGGTGTAGCCGTCGCGGCTGTCCCGCAGCACGGTGACGCCGTTGCCGGCGAGCACCTCCAGGGCGTCGGCCTCGGCGGGGGCGGAGAGCGCGTGGGTGTCCCGGGCGAGGAAGAGTGGGCCGTCGAGGCCCTGTTTGCGGCGGTAGTCGCAGAGCGCCTGGGTGACCGCGAGGATGTGGTCGGAGTTGAAGGCGTTGCGCAGCGACGACCCGCGGTGCCCGGACGTGCCGAAGGAGACCTGCTGCGCCGGGTCGTCGGGGTCCGGGTGCTCGGCGTAGTAGGCGGTCACCAGCCGCGGCACGTCCACCAGGTCGGCGGGCTCGGCGGGCTGTCCGGCGCGGGGATGGGCCACTGCTGCAACCTCCAAGGGCGGTACTCCGACGCTCATTGCTTCCCGGCGACGGCCGGGGTCACACCTGGTTCACGGCTCGACGCGCTGGCCCTTGCCGATCACCACGATGCCGTTGTCGGAGACGGTGTAGCGCTGCCGGTCCTTCTCCAGGTCGACGCCGATCTCCGCGCCCTCGGGGACGAAGACGTTCTTGTCCAGGATGGCCCGGCGGACCACGGCGTGCCGGCCGATCTCGACGCCCTCCATCAGCACCGCGCCGTCGACGTGCGCCCAGGAGTGGACCTTGACCTTCGGCGACACGATCGAGTTCTCCACCAGCGAGCCGGAGATCACCGCGCCGGGCGAGACCATCGAGCCGACCGCCCGGCCGACCCGCTCGCCCCACTGGTGGACGAACTTCGCCGGCGGGTACGGCGGCTGGTTGCTGTAGATCGGCCAGTCGAAGTTGTAGAGGTTGAACACCGGGTGCACGTTGATCAGGTCCATGTGGGCGTCGTAGAAGGAGTCCAGCGTCCCGACGTCCCGCCAGTAGCCGCGGTCCCGGTCGGTGCTGCCCGGCACCTCGTTGTCCTTGAAGTCGTAGACGTTGGCCTCGCCCCGCTCCACCAGCATCGGGATGATGCTGCCGCCCATGTCGTGCTTGCTGGTCTTGTCCTCCGCGTCCCGCTCGACCGCCTCACAGAGGGCGCCGGTGCTGAACACGTAGTTGCCCATCGAGGCGTAGATCTGGTCCGGGGCGTCGGGGAGGCCGACCGCGTCGGTGGGCTTCTCGCGGAACGCCCGGATCCGCCGGCCGTCCTCGCCGACCTCGATCACCCCGAACTGGTCGGCCATCGACAGCGGCTGCCGGATGCCGGCCACGGTCACGCCGGCGCCGGAGGCGATGTGGTCGTCCACCATCTGCCGGGGGTCCATCCGGTAGATGTGGTCGGCCCCGAAGACGATCACGTAGTCGGGCTGCTCGTCGTTGATCAGGTTGAAGCTCTGGTAGATCGCGTCGGCGGACCCGGCGAACCACCACGGGCCGCGGCGCTGCTGCGCCGGCACCGGGGTGACGTAGTTGCCGAGCATCGTCGACATCCGCCAGGTCTGGGTGATGTGCCGGTCCAGCGAGTGGGACTTGTACTGGGTCAGCACGACGATCTTGAGAAAGCCGGCGTTCGCCAGGTTGGACAGGACGAAGTCGACCATGCGGTACATCCCGCCGAACGGGACGGCCGGCTTGGCCCGGTCCGCGGTGAGCGGCATGAGGCGCTTGCCCTCTCCGCCGGCCAGGACGATCGCGAGCACCTTGGCAGCCATGCACCGACGCTATCCATCCCGCTGCGACTTCACCACTCGTACGGGCACAGTTCTGCACTAGGGTGCGGGGGCATGACGGAATCGGCACGGCTGCGCGTGGATCTGCTGACCCGGGAGTACCCGCCCGAGGTGTACGGCGGCGCCGGGGTGCACGTCGAGTACCTGGCCCGTGAGCTGCGCCGACTCGCCGACGTACGGGTGCACTGCTTCGGCGCGCCGCGCATCGAGCCGGGGGTCACCGCGTACCCCGAACCGGCCGGCCTGGCCGGCGCGAACGCCGCGCTGCGCAGCATGGGCGTCGACCTGGAGATGGCCGCGGGCTGCGCCGGCACCGACGTGGTGCACAGCCACACCTGGTACGCCAACCTGGCCGGGCACACCGCGAAGCTGCTGCACGGCGTGCCGCACGTGGTGACCGCGCACAGCCTGGAGCCGCTGCGGCCGTGGAAGGCCGAACAGCTCGGCGGCGGGTACGCGCTCTCGTCCTGGTGCGAGCGCACGGCGGTGGAGGCGGCCGACGCGATCATCGCGGTCAGCGCGGGCATGCGCCGCGACGTCCTCACCGCGTACCCGGAGGTGAACCCGGAGCGGGTCCGCGTGGTCCACAACGGCATCGACACCGCCCAGTACGCCCCGGACACCGGCACCGACGTCGTCGACCGGCTCGGTATCAACCCGTCCCGCCCCAGCGTGGTCTACGTCGGCCGGATCACCCGGCAGAAGGGACTGCCCTACCTGCTGCGCGCGGCCCGGGAGCTGCCCGCCGACACCCAGCTGGTGCTGCTCGCCGGCGCGCCCGACACCCCGGAGATCGCCGCCGAGGTCGAGGGCCTGGTCGGCGAGCTGCGGGCCAACCGCTCCGGGGTGGTCTGGGTGGCCGAGATGCTGCCCAAGCACGAGGTGATCCAGGTGCTCACGCACGCGACGATCTTCGTCTGCCCGTCCGTCTACGAGCCGATGGGCATCGTCAACCTGGAGGCGATGGCCTGCGAGACGGCCGTGGTGGCGACCGCCACCGGCGGCATCCCGGAGGTGGTCGCCGACGGCGAGACCGGGCTGCTGGTGCCGATCGAACAGGCCGGCGACGGGTCCGGCCGGCCGCTGGAGCCGGAGCGGTTCGTGGCCGACCTGGCCGCCCGGATCAACGAGGTGCTGGCCGACCCGGCGCGCGCCGCCGAACTCGGCCGGGCCGGGCGCCGGCGGGCGGTGGAGCACTTCTCCTGGGACGCCGTCGCGGCCCGCACGATGGGGGTGTACCGGTCGGTGGGCGCCGCAGGCTGACCCGAGCGCGAAGCGATCTCGCGCAGTAGGTTGGCGGGGTGAGCGGACGGTTCCCGATCGAAGACGTCTCCCCCGTCGTCGCCTGCGGTCGCTATCCGGCCAAGGCGGTGGTCGGCGAGATGATGCCCGTGTCGGCCCGCGCCTACCGGGAGGGGCACGACGCGCTCGGCTGCAACGTGGTCTGGCTCGGCCCGGACGGCGCGGCGCGACCCTTCACCCGGATGCGCCCCGGCGAGCCGGGCCAGGACACCTGGCACGCCGCCATCCGGCCCGACGCGGTCGGCGACTGGGTCTTCACCGTCGAGGCGTTCGGAGACCCCTACCTCACCTGGCAGAACGCGGTGACCAAGAAGATCGCCGCCGGGCAGGGGCCGGCGGACCTGGCCAACGACCTCGCCGAGGGCGCCCGCGTGCTGACGGCGGCGGCCGAACTGGTGCCGGCCGCCGACGTCGTGCGGGTGAAGGCCGCCGTGGCCGCGCTGCGCGACACCGAGCTGGACCTGCCCCGCCGGGTCGCCCCGGCGCTGGAGCTGGCCGACCTGCTCTGGGAGCACCCGGTGCGCGAGCTGGTCACCACCGGCGAGGAGTACCGGCTCTGGGTGGACCGCCCCCGCGCGCTCTTCTCCGCCTGGTACGAGTTCTTCCCCCGCTCCGAGGGCGCGATCCCGGCCACCGTCGACTCCCCGGCCCGCTCGGGCACCTTCGCCACCGCGATGGAACGGCTTCCGGGCGTCGCGGCGATGGGCTTCGACGTGCTCTACCTGCCGCCGATCCACCCGATCGGCCGGGTCAACCGCAAGGGCCCCAACAACTCGCTCACCGCCGGGCCCGACGACGTGGGCTCGCCGTGGGCGATCGGCGCCGCCGAGGGCGGCCACGACGCCATCCACCCCGACCTGGGTACGCCGGAGGACTTCCGCGACTTCGTCGCGGCCGCCGCCGAGCAGGGCCTGGAGGTGGCGATGGACCTGGCGTTGCAGTGCGCGCCGGACCACCCCTGGGTGACCGAGCACCCGGAGTGGTTCACCACTCGGGCCGACGGCAGCATCGCGTACGCGGAGAACCCGCCGAAGAAGTACCAGGACATCTACCCGCTGAACTTCGACAACGACCCGGAGGGGATCCGGGCCGAGGTGCTACGGGTGGTGCTGCACTGGGTCGGCGAGGGAATCCGGATCTTCCGGGTGGACAACCCGCACACCAAGCCGTTCGACTTCTGGCACTGGCTGATCGCCGAGGTCAAGAAGGTCGACCCGGACGTGCTCTTCCTCGCCGAGGCGTTCACCCGGCCGGCCATCATGCACGGGTTGGGCAAGATCGGCTTCACCCAGTCGTACACGTACTTCACCTGGCGCACGTCGGCGGCGGAGATGCGGGCGTACTGCGAGGAGCTGGTCGCCGCGGCCGACTACATGCGACCGAACTTCTGGCCCAACACCCCGGACATCCTGCACTCCTCGTTGCAGCACGGCGGACCGCCGATGTTCAAGATCCGGGCGGTGCTGGCCGCGCTGCTCTCCCCCTCCTGGGGCGTGTACGCCGGGTTCGAGCTCTTCGAGCACGTCGCCCGCCCCGGCGCCGAGGAGTACCTGGACAACGAGAAGTACGAGCTGCGCCCCCGGGACTGGGCCGGCGCGCAGGCGCAGGGCCGCTCGCTGGCGCCGTTCATCGCCACCCTCAACCGGGTACGCCGGGACAACCCCGCCCTGCACCAGCTGCGCAACCTGCGCTTCCACGACATCGACAACCCGGCGCTGCTCTGCTGGTCCAAACACGACCCGGACAGCGGCAACACCGTCATCGTGGTCTGCTCGTTCGACTCCCGCGGCGTGCAGTGGGGCAACACCACCCTCGACATGCCCGCCCTCGGCCTCGACTGGCACGAGCGGTTCACCGTCCACGACGAGCTGACCGGCGCCCGCTACGAGTGGGGGCAGCGCAACGCCGTCCGCCTCGACCCGTATCTTCAGCCCGCCCACGTGTTGACGGTGCGCCGCCCGGCCGCCGCGGCCGCGGCGGAGCCCACCGGGCACGCCCCGGCCGACCTCACCGTCGCCGACGTGCCGACCGACGTTTCGGGCGGCACCGCCCCGACCGCTCCCGCCCCGGAGGACGCGCGATGGACCAGCTGATCGCCGGCGAGACCCACGACCCGCACGCCCTGCTCGGCGCGCACCCCGCCGACGGGTGGACCACGATCCGCGCGATGCGCCGGGGCGCCGGCGACGTGATGCTGCTGGTCGGCGAGGAGCGGCACCCGATGAAGCGGGTGCACGACGTCGGCGTCTTCGAGACCCGGGTCGAGGGCACCGTGCTCGACTACCGGATCGAGGCCGACGGGCAGGTCACCGACGACCCGTACCGCTACCCGCCGACCATCGGCGAGCTGGACCTGCACCTGATCGGCGAGGGGCGCCACGAGCGGCTCTGGGAGGCGCTCGGCGCGCGGGTCTTCGACGAGGGCGTGGCGTTCTCGGTGTGGGCGCCGAACGCCCGGGGCGTGCGGGTGGTCGGCGACTTCACCGGCTGGGGCCCGGACGACGGCTGGCCGATGCGCTCGCTCGGCTCCAGTGGTGTCTGGGAGATCTTCGTGCCGCAGGCGCGAATCGGGGCCCGCTACAAATACCGGGTCCTCGGCGCCGACGGGCGGTGGCGGGACAAGGCCGACCCGCTGGCCGCGTACGCGGAGGTGCCGCCGGCCACGGCCTCGGTGGTGCACCACTCGACGTACGAGTGGTCGGACGCCGCCTGGCTGGAGCGGCGGGCGCGGCGGCAGCCGCACCAGGAGCCGATGAGCGTGTACGAGGTGCACCTCGGCTCCTGGCGGCCCGGCCTGGGTTACCGGGAACTGGCCGAGGAGCTGACCGCGTACGTCACCGAGATGGGCTTCACCCACGTGGAGTTCCTGCCGGTAATGGAGCACCCGTTCGGCGGGTCCTGGGGGTACCAGGTCACCGGCTACTTCGCGCCGACCTCGCGCTTCGGCGACCCGGACGACTTCCGGTACCTCGTCGACACGCTGCACCGCGCCGGGATCGGCGTGATCCTGGACTGGGTGCCGGCGCACTTCCCCAAGGACGAGTGGGCACTGGCCCGCTTCGACGGCACCCCGCTGTACGAGCACCGCGACCCGCGGCGCGGCGAGCACCCGGACTGGGGCACGTACGTCTTCGACTTCGGCCGCCACGAGGTGCGCAACTTCCTGGTCGCCAACGCGCTCTACTGGTGCGAGGAGTTCCACGTCGACGGCCTGCGGGTGGACGCGGTCGCCTCGATGCTCTACCTGGACTACTCCCGCCAGGAGGGGCAGTGGGCCCCGAACGTGCGCGGCGGCCGGGAGAACCTGGAGGCGATCGCGTTCCTGCAGGAGGTCAACGCGACCGTCTACAAGCACCACGCCGGGGTGGTGATGATCGCCGAGGAGTCCACCGCCTGGCCCGGGGTGACCCGGCCGACCGCCGACGGCGGGCTCGGCTTCGGGTTCAAGTGGAACATGGGCTGGATGCACGACACCCTGCTCTACACCTCCAAGAACCCGATCTACCGCCAGCACCACCACCATCAGCTCACCTTCTCCCTGGCGTACGCCTGGAGCGAGAACTACGTGCTGCCGATCAGCCACGACGAGGTGGTGCACGGCAAGGGTTCGCTCGCCGCCAAGATGCCCGGCGACACCTGGCAGCGGCTGGCCAACGTGCGGGCGCTGCTGGCGTACATGTGGGCGCACCCGGGCAAGCAACTGCTCTTCATGGGCTGCGAGCTGGCCGACGACCGAGAGTGGAGCGAGGAGCGCGGCCTCGACTGGTACCTGACCCACGACCCCGCCCGGGCCGGCGTGCAACGCCTCGTCGGGGACCTGAACACGGTCTACCGGGCGACGCCGGCGCTCTGGGCGCAGGACACCGACCCGGCCGGCTTCCGGTGGATCGCCGGCGACGACGTCGCCCACAACACCGTCTCGTTCGTCCGGATCGCCCCCGACGGCGCCACGCTGGTCTGCGTGGCGAACTTCTCCGCGCTGCCGCTGGAGGACTACCGGATCGGGTTGCCGGCCGGCGGCACCTGGACCGAGGTGATCAACACCGACGCCCACCACTACGGCGGCTCCGGGGTCGGCAACCTCGGCGCGGTACACGCGCAGGACGTGCCGTGGCACGGGATGGCGGCCTCGGTGCCGCTGCGGGTCCCGCCGCTGGGCGTGCTCTGGCTCCGCCGCGACTGACCGGGCTGTTCCCGGGCCGGTTGGCCGTGTCCCGCCCGCGTCCCCGCGGATCGCCGCGGGTCGTCGCCCTCGTCGCCCTCGTCGCCCTGTCGCTGGACAGTCGGCATGATCGCGGGTTGATTGGCGCCGGGTCGCGGGCCGGTCGGTCGGCTCGCGGGCCGATTGGTCGGCTCGCGTTCGCTTGGTCAGCTCGCGGGCCAGCTGGTCAGGTCGCGGGCCGGTTGGTCAGCTCGCGGGCCGGCTGGTCAGGTCGCCGCCGGGGAGACATGTTCGTGGTGAGCGATATGCCTGTGAGTCATAAATATGCCTCAGAGTCATATCACTCACCGGCGCATCGACCGGCCATGCACTACTGCCAGTAGCCGAAGCCGCCCCAACCATCACCCTGCGTCGAAACCTGCGTCGTCGCCGTGCCTGGGCGTGAACCGTCTCCGCAGTCGCCGCCGTATCCCGCATCGGATGCCGGACACCGTGACGACGAGGCGGAGGAGCTTCGATGGCGTGGAGCAGGGGCACGACGAGCAGACGAAGGATGACGGGCTCGTCCCGTCAGCGGAAGATCGCCGGCGGGGTCGCGCTGGCGGTGACGGCCGGCGCGGCGTTCGCGGTCGCGACCGGGACCGGTCAGGCGGCGGAGAACTGCCAGGGCCTGGACACGGCCCTGCGCAACAACCTGACCTTCATCGCCGGACAGCGGCAGAATCCGGACGCCAACTCGCCGGCGCGGATCGCCAACCGGCAGGCCGTGGTCGACCTGATCCAGCAGCGCCGCGCCGCCGCTGGCTGTGACGGCGACGTGGACGTCGCCGGGGCCGCCTGCCCGATGGTCCCGTGGGAGGTGGCCATGGCCACCCGCCTGGACCAGGCGTGGGCGATCACCGAGCAGCTGACCGGGAAGCGGACCGGCCAGCTCGCCGACCCGCAGGCGACCCAGGCCCGGGTGCAGCGGCTCGACGGAATCTTCGGCGCCGCCCGCGACATCGTGCAGGGTGCGCAGCAGGCCCAGGCCGGGAAGGCTGCTCCTGGCGGCGACGCGGCTCCCGGCGGCGACGCAGCAGCCGGCGGCGACGCAGCAGCCGGCGGCGACGCAGCAGCCGGCGGCGACGCAGCAGCCGGCGGCGACGCAGCAGCCGGCGGCGACGCAGCAGCCGGCGGTGACGCGGCTCCCGGCGCAGGCGCGGCGGCCGTCGGCGGCGCGGCGCGGGCGGCCGGGATCATCGACGCTGTGGGTGGGCTGCTCGGGCAGATCGCCGACATCATCGAGGCCGCCGGGGCTGGCCAGCAGGCCGGCGCCGGAGAGCAGGGGGCCGGTGGGCAGCAGGCCGGCGAGGAACAGGGCGCAGGGCAGCAGGCGGCCGGCGGACAGCAGGCCGCAGGTGAGCAGGAGGCCGGCGGGCAGGAGGCGGGCGCCGAGCAGGCCGCCGGCCAGCGGGCGGGGAACGCCGGCGGCCAGAAGGCCGGGAACGCAGGCCAGAAGGCCGGAAACGCTGGCGGCCAGAAGGCGGCGAATGCCGGCGGGCAGATCGCCAACCGGATCCAGCAGATCCGCGTCCGGATCCAACAACTGCGGGCGATCGTGCAGCAGGTGCGGGCGGCCCGGCAGGCGGCGCGCGACCAGGCCGCCGCCGAGGACCAGGCGCAGAACGAGGCCGGTGCACAGAACCAGAACGAAGCCGGGAACCAGAACGAGGCCGACAACCAGGCCGACGCACAGAACCAGGCCGGAGCCGAGAATCAGGCTGGCGCCCACGACCAGAGCGGCGCAGAAGACCAGGCCGGAGCCAACGACCAGGCCGGGGCACAGGACCAGGCCGGAGCCAACGACCAAGCCGGGGCACACGACCAAGCCGGAGCCGAGGACCAGGCCGGAGCGCAGGACCAGGCCGGATCCGAGGACAAGGGTGCGGGCGGCGCCGGTTCGGTCTACATGGTGGCCGATCCGAGTGCGCCGGGCTGCGCCGACGCAGCGGGGGAGAAGTCCGGCGGGTCCGCCGCCGACGGCGGGACGGCCGACACGGGTGCGGGTGCGGGTGCCGACGGTCGCAGGGCCGGCACGGTCAGCGGGTCACGCACCGACTAGGACCGACGCGGTGGGCGCGGCCTGGTCGGGCGTACGTCAGACCAGGCCCGCGTCCCGCATCAGCTGCCAGAGCCCGGCGCCGTCCGGCGCGGAGAGCCACTTCTGCCCCACCGGCCCCGAGGAGGAGGACTGGCCGGCCGGGGCGGGCAGGCTACCGGCCAGCACCGACTGGGTCGGCGAGAGGCGGCGGATCGCCACTCCGGCGACGTTGTCCGGGTGGGCGGCGGCGAACTCGCGGTAGATCTCCTGGTCGTGCTGCCCGTCGTCGCCGATCAGCAGCCAGCGCACCTCGGGGAACTCCCGGGCCAGCCGGGCCAGGGTGGCCCGCTTGTGCTCCCGGCCGCTGCGGAACCACCGGTCGGCGGTCGGCCCCCAGTCGGTCAGCAGCAGCGGGCCGGCCGGGTAGAGATGCCGGGAGAGGAACCGGGTCAGCGTCGGCGCGACGTTCCACGCGCCGGTGGAGAGATAGAAGACCGGCGCACCCGGGTGGGCGGTGGCCAGCCGCTCGTAGAGCACCGCCATGCCGGGCACCGCGGCCCGGGCGTGCTCGTCCAGCACGAAGGTGTTCCAGGCGGCGAGCAGCGGTCGGGGCAGCGCGGTCACCATGACCGTGTCGTCGATGTCGGAGAGGATGCCGAACCGGACCTCCGGGTCGAGGATCCGCACCAACGCCTCGGCCGGCTCGGCGTCGGCGACGCTGAGGCGGACCGAGGACCAGCCGGGGGTGAAGTCGCCCTCGACGAGGGTGTCGACGAAGCCGCTGCGGTCGGCCTGCGCCTCGTGGGTGACCCCACCCGCCTCGATGGTCACCTTGACGTGCTTGGCCGGCAGGGTGGTGAAGCTGCGCCACCCGCGTACCTTGTCCAGCCGGCCCCGCTGCCGGGTGTCCGGGCGGCCGAGCAGCACCCGGCAGAGCACCCGCGCCCAGCCCGGCGCGCCGTAGCCGGCGTACGCGACGATGTTGGCCTGCCAGCCGGTGCGGCGCAGGCGACGCTCCACCAGCTGGTGCACGGCGTCCTCGAGCCGCGCGGCTCGGTGCAGGTTCGGTACGGCCAGCTGGCCTGCGGGAGTGGGTGGCACGCTGCAACCCTGCCACACGTGGGCGGAAGCGGCCACGCGAGAGATGCCCGGCTCCCGGGATCCGCCCCGGGCGTCCGGTACGGCGTGAAACACTCCGGTCGGGACGACGACGGGGGCGTTGGTCGTGTCGACATCGCAGGACCACGCGGAGCGGCCGCGGCTCGACCGGCCGGCGCTCGTCGCGCTGCTGCTCGGGGCGGTCGGGGTGGGTTACCGGCTGGTGCTGACCCTGCTGACCGTGCCCCCGTCGAACAGCGACGAGGCCACCTTCGGGCTCGCTGCCCTGCACATCGCCGCCGGCCGGGAGCGCCCGGTGTTCCTGTACGGGCAGCACTACATGGGCATGGTGGAGGCGTACCTGGCCGCGCCGCTGGTGGCGCTGTTCGGGCCGAGCTGGCCGGTGCTGCGGCTGCCGCTGCTGGCGCTGTACGCGCTCTTCCTGTGGTTGTCGTACCGGCTGACCCGTCGGCTCTACTCGCCCTGGTTCGCCACCTTCGTGGTGGGTCTGCTGGCGCTCGGCACGGAACGGGTGGTGCGCGACCAGTTGACCGTGGTGGGCGGCCGGCCCGAGGTGAAACCGGCGGTGCTGGCGATGCTGCTGATCGCGGTGGCGCTGGCCCAGGACCGGGTGCGGCGCCGGTGGGCCGCGATCGGCCTGGCCGGGCTGCTGGCCGGGCTGGCGCTCTGGTCGGACTGGCTGATCGTGCCGTACCTGGCGGTGGCCGGGCTGCTGCTGCTCTACGCCGCCCGCCGGGACCTGCTCGGCTGGCCGGGGCTGCTGCTGGTGGCCGGTTTCGTCGTCGGGGTGGCGCCGATGATCTGGGACAACCTGGTCGCGCCGCCCGGGTCGGACTCGCTGTCGGTGCTCCATGAGATCAACTCCACCGGGGGCCCGCCGCCGCCGTGGTCGCTCCGGGTGCGCGGCGGCCTGCTGGAGGGGGTGCCGCTGGCCACCGGGCTCTGCCCGATCACCGGCTGCGCCCGCTGGCAGGAGTGGTTCGGTGTGCTCTACCCGATGCTGCTGGCGGTCGCGGCGCTGCTCGCGGTGGTCGCGTACCGCCGGACCGCCGGCCTGCCCACGGCCCGGCGGGTCCGGCCGGTCGCGCAGCTCACCCTGGTCGCCGGCGCGGCGCTGACCCTGCTCGCGTACGTCCGCAGTCCGCTCACCGTGACGGACCCGCTGGGCAACGCCCGCTACCTGTCGGTGCTCCAGCTCTCCCTGCCCGCGGTGCTCTGGCCGCTCTGGGCGGCGGCGGTGGCCTGCTGGCGAGGCACGGTCGGTGCGGCGGGCCGGCTGGCCGGGGCGACCGCGACCGCCGTGCTCGCCGGGCTGGCCGCCACCGCCGTGGTGGCCACCGGGCTCTTCCTGACCGGGACGGAGGCGGCCCAGGACGAGGAGCGGCAGGCGCGGGAGCTGGCCGACGCGATGCGCCGGACCGGGCTGCGCGAGGTGTACGGCGACTACTGGACCTGCAACCGGCTGACCTTCGCCACCGGCGAGCGGGTGGTCTGCGCGGTGCTCGACGGCGCACTCACCCCCGGGCAGAACCGCTACCGACCGTACTGGGAGCAGGTCGGCCGGGCGGAGCGGCCCGGGTACGTGGTGGAGGTCGGCTCCGCGGCGGACCGGCGGCTACGACGCCTGCTCGGCGAGCAGGCCGACGCCGCCGCCCTGGTGGAGGTGGCCGGATATCGCGTGTACCACCCGCCGACCGCCGTGCGGCCGTGGCGCTGACCCCGGCCCGTACGCTGGCGGCGTGCTCATCCTGCTGCCGCCCTCCGAGGGGAAGGCCGACGCCGGCACGGGCCGGCGGCTCGACCTGACCCGGCTCTCCCTGCCCGAGCTGACCCCCGCCCGCCAGGAGGTGCTGGCCGCGCTGATCGCGCTCAGCGGCGGCGACGAGGCGGCGGCGCTGGCCGCCCTCGGGCTCAGCGCCGGGCAGCGGGGCGAGCTGGCCCGCAACGCGCGGCTGGACCGGGCGGCGACCGCACCGGCGGGGCAGGTCTACACCGGGGTGCTCTACGAGGCGCTCGACCTGGCCTCGCTGCCGGCCCCGGCACAGCGGGCGGCGCGCCGGACCGTGCTGATCAGCTCCGGCCTCTGGGGCGCGGTACGCCTCACCGACCGGATCCCGCCATACCGCTGCCCGATCGGGGCGAAGCTGCCGGGCGTGGGGGCGCTGTCGGCGTACTGGCGTCGGGAGTTGGCCCCGGCGATGGCGGCGGCGGCCGGCGACGGGCCGGTGCTGGACCTGCGCTCCGGCGCCTACGCCGCGACCTGGGCGCCGCGCGGCGAGCAGGCCGGCCGCACGGTGACGGTGCGGGTGCTGCACGAGCGGGAGACGCCGGCCGGGCCGACCCGCAGCGTGGTCAGCCACTTCAACAAGGCCACCAAGGGCCGGCTGGTCCGCGACCTGCTGGTGGCCGGGGCCCGGCCGCGCACCGCCGCCGGGCTGGTCACCGCGCTGCGTGACCTCAAGTACACGGTCGATGAGCAGCCGACGCCGCCCGGACGCCCCCGGCAGCTCGACGTGGTGGTCACCGAGCTCTGACGAGCGCAAGATTTCCTCAAGGCTGGGCCGGATCGGTGGAACCCGGCCCGCGCGCGGGTGACGGTATGGGGACCCCCGACGCCGACAAGGAGCGGTCCGATGGCCCCGCAACCCACCCTGCTCGACCGGCCCCCCGTTCCGCCGCCCCCGCCGCCGATGGACTGGCTCACCCTGGGCGACGCGTTCGAGGTGGCCTGCCTGGTCCGCTGCACGCCCCCACCCGCCGCCGAGCGCGGCCCGATCGAGCCGTACCGGCCGGTGGAGTTCAACCGGGAGGACGCCGCGCTGCGGATGCGGCAACTGCTCAACCGCCTGGCCGTACCGGTGGAGCACGAGGTGGTCAGCGGTGGCCTGCGCCGCCGCTACGAGCTGCACCGGCTGCACGTGCCCCGGGAACACCGGGCGGCGTACGCGGAGCTGCGTGAGTCGGGCTGGCGGCGGGGCCGCCGTGAGCTGCTGGGCGGGCCGGCCCCCGGCGCGTCGACGGCCCGGGCGGCCTGGCGGTCCCGGCTGGCCGCGGCGGCCTGGCGGTCGGCGCTGCTGGCCGGCGGCCGGCACGTGCGCCGGCACATCCTGGGGATCCGGCTGACCGACCGGGAGTTGGCCTCCGTGCTGGTCCGTAGCTCCGCCCTGCTGGACGTGCCGGCCCTGCTGCGGCCGGGCGCCGGCTGCTTCGTGGTCAGCGTCGCCGACGGCCCGGACCGGCTCCGGATCATGGACCGCGCGGCGCTCGCCCCGGCCCGCTGACCCGGTACGCCGACCGGGCGGGCTTGCGCCCGGGGCGGTGCGCGGCGCAGAGTGCTGCGCGTGAGTCGTTGCTGGTCTGTCTCCGGCCGGCGGCGTGCCGCCGCCCCGGCGGCGCTGCTGATGCTGCTGCTCGTGTCGGTGGGCGGGCGGGGCGCCTGCCGCGATTCCCCGCCCGAGCCGGTGCCGATCCGGATCGCCACCGGCAGCGCGACGGCCGTGTACCACGCCTTCGGGCAGTCGCTGGCCGCCATCCTCAACCGGGAGCTGCCCGAGGTGCGGGCCAGCGTGGTGGTCACCGCCGCCTCCGCCGAGAACATGCGGCTGGTCGGCGCGGGTGCGGCCGAACTCGGCTTCACCCAGGCCGACGTGCTGCCCACCGGCCCCGCCTCGCAGCCGTCGGTACTCGCGGTGGCCCGGGTCTACGACGACCTGCTGCACCTGGTCACCACCGCCGGCGGCCCGGTCCGGACGGTCGCCGACCTGCGCGGTCGGCGGGTGTCGGTGGGCGCGGCGGGCTCCGGCACCGAGGTCACCGCGACCCGGCTGCTGGAGGTGGCCCGGCTCGGCGGCGACCGGGTCCAGCAGAAGCACCTCAACCTGGACGACTCGGTGGCCGCGCTGCGGGCCGGCGAGATCGACGCGTTCTTCTTCTCGGGCGGGCTGCCGGTGCGCGCGGTGCGCGAGCTGACGGCCGACTCGGCCACCCGGGTCGTCGACCTCGGGGAGTGGACCGAGCCGCTGCGCCGCAGCTACCGCGAGGTGTACGTGTCGCGGGACATCCCGCGCTCGGTGTACCACCTCGACCCGGTCACCACGGTGGCCAACCCGAACTACCTGATCGTCCGGGCGGACCTGCCGGAGCCGCTGGTGCGGGAGGTGACCCGGCTGCTGATGGAGCGCCGGGCCGAGCTGGCCGCGGCCCATCCGGCGGCCGGCCGGATGAGCCCCCGCTCGGCGATCGCCACCGCGCCGCTGCCGCTGCACCCGGGCGCGGCGGGCTGGTACCGCTCCGTCAAACCCTGACCGGCTCAGGTCCCGGCCGGCGCCCCGTCGACGCCCATGTCTTCGGCGGAGTCCCCCGGGCCCACCTGCTTCGGCACCGGCGCGTCCGCCGGGCTGGGCCCGATGGCGGCCAACGCCGGTGGCGGGTCGCCCGGGCCCGGTGGTGGGTCGTCGGGTGCCGGGCCGTCGGGGGCGGCGGGCGGTCCCTCGGCGCCGCTGGTCGAGCCGTCCCAGGGGGCCGGGAACCACAGCTCGGCGACCAGGCCGCGCGGCTCCCCCGCCCGCATGGTCAGCCGCCCGTCGGAGGCGTCCACCAGCACCGCGACGATGGTCAGCCCGAGCCCCGCGCCGTCGATGTTCTGCGCGTCCGGCGCCCGCCAGAACCGCTCGGTGGCCTGGTCGAGCTGGCCCGGCGTCATGCCCGGCCCGGTGTCGCGTACCTCCAGGGCGGTGCCGCCGTCGGCGTACCGGACGGTCACCGTGACCTCTCCCCCGGCCCCGCTGAACTTCACGGCGTTGTCGATCAGCGCGTCGAGGGCCTGGTCGACGGCGGTGGGCACGGTCCGGGCGTACGCCGGGCCATGGGCGCGCAGCCGGAGGGCCACCGAGCGGTGCCGGGCCAGCGGCTCCCACGCGGCGACCCGCGAGGCGGCGACCTCCGCCGCGTCCACGGTCACCCGCTGGTTCTCCTCCCGCTCCGCCCGGGCCAGGGTGAGCAGGGCGTCGAGCACCAGCGCCAGCCGGTCGGTCTCCTCCAGCGCCAGCCGGTGCTCGGCGCGGCCGTCCGGGTCGGTCAGGCTCGGCCCCAGCTCCTCGACCCGCAGTCGCAGCGCGGTCAGCGGGTTGCGGAGCTGATGGCTGGCGTGGGCGACGAACGCGCGCTGCCGGTCCATCACGTCGGAGACCGCGTCGGCCATGTTGTTGAAGCTGGCCGCGAGGCGGCGCAACTCGGGCGGGCCCAGCCGGTGCTGCACCCGCGCACCCCCGTCGCCCTCGGCGATCTCGTGGGTCACCGCGTCCAGCTCGGTCACCGGGCGCAGCACCCAGCCGGCCAGCCCGAACGCGGTGGAGACGCAGGCCAGCACGGCGAGCAGGCCGATCCCGGCCAGCAGCAGCCACCAGACCGTCACCGTGCGCCGGACCTTGCCGGCCGGGGTGGCGGTGACCACCGCGCCGAGCACCTCGCCACCGTCGTTGATCGGCACCGCCACCACCAGCGGGCCGTCCACCCACGGCCAGACCGCCTCCGGCCCGCTGAACTGCTGGCCCGCCAGCGCCGTGTCGCGCGCCGTCTGGGCGTCCCGGCCGGCGCGCCAGTCGGGCGACACCACCACGGTACGGCCGTCCCGGTCGACCACCGCCGCGCCGATGCCGTACAGCTCCTCGTAGGCGGCCAGTTCGCCGCTGAGCGGTCCGGGCACGCCGCCGCGCAGCGCCGGCCCGGCCAGCGAGGCGAACCGGGTCGCGTCGGCGAGCCGGTCGGCGCGGACCCGGTCGGTCTCCCGGGAGGCGAGGGTGGCCGCCAGCGGAGTCTCCAACGCCAGCAGCACCAGCACCATCAGCAGCAGGTAGCTGATCACCAGTCGGCGACGCACCGGCCGCCCCTCACTCGCCGCGGAGCCGGTAGCCGACCCCGCGCACGGTTTCCACCAGGCGGGGCTCGCCGAGCTTGCCGCGCAGCGAGCCCACGTGCACCTCGACGGTGTGCCGGTCGGCCCAGGTGGTGCCCCAGACGTCCAACAGGATCCGGTCCCGGGGGACCGCGACGCCGGGCTGGCGGGCCAGCGAGAGCAGGATGTCGAACTCCTTGCGGGTCAGCGCCACCGGCCGCCCGGCGACGGTGACCGTACGGCCGGCGACGTCGATGCGCACGGCGCCGGCCTCGATCAGGTCCCGCTCCGGCGCGGTGTGCGACGCGCGGCGCAGCACCGCCTCTATCCGGGCCTGGAGTTCCACCATCGAGAACGGCTTCACCACGTAGTCGTCGGCGCCCAGCCGCAGGCCGAGCACCCGGTCGCGTTCCTCGCCCCGGGCGGTCACCGCGATGATGCCGAGCTGGCTGCTGCGCCGGCGCAGCTCCCGACAGACCTCGGTACCGTCCCCGTCGGGCAGGGTCAGGTCCAGCAGCACCAGGTCGCAGGGGGCGGCGGAGAGGGCCGCGGCGACGGTGGCCGCGTGCTCGACCTCGTACCCGCGCCGGGTCAGCGCCGAGGAGAGGGCGGCGGCCACCCGACGGTCGTCCTCGACCAGCAGGATGCGCACGGGTGACCCCCATTCGTCGTACGGATGACGTGCGAATGGTGGCAGACGAGCGCGACGGGCGGGAGGCCCGGTCCGGCCACCGGACAGCTCGACCGGCCCCGGGGCCGCCGGAGCGGGCCGTACGCTGCCGTCATGATCTACAAACTGGTGACCCTCGACGAGTGGGCGCGGGCCGGGGTCGACGGGTACGTCCCCGCCTCGGCCCTGGACCGCCAGGACGGGTTCCTGCACCTGTCGGCGGCGGACCAGATCGTGGCGACCGCCCGGCGGCACTACGCCGGCGCCACCGGGCTGGCCCTGCTCACCGTCGAGGAGGACCGCCTCGGCGAGGACCTGCGCTGGGAGCCGTCCCGCGGCGGCGCCCGGTTCCCGCACCTGTACGGCGCGCTGCCGCTGGCGGCGGTCACCGGCGTCGCGGAACTGCCGGCGGACGTGCCCGCCGCCGAGGCGGTGGCCGACCTGCTGCGCTGAGCCGGCAGCCGACGAGGCCCGGGACGAGTCGTCGTCCCGGGCCTCGTGGTGTGCTGGGTCAGCGGCAGAGCCGCCCGATCTCCTCGGAGAACCGGTCCATCGGGTTCGCCTCGGCCGGGCCGAGCAGGTAGGTCTTCAGCTCGCGTCGGGCCTCGGTCATCGGGTCGTCGCCGGTGCGGGTGAGCGCGAGGATCTTCTCCAGTTCGCCGCAGTCGACCGAGAGCAGGTACGCCGCCCGCGAGGTCGGGAACTCCCGGCGGAACTCGTCCTCGGGCAGCCCGCTCGGGTTGGCGACCACGTACGGCCGCTGGCTCTGCACGAAGTCGGAGACCACGCTGGACACGTCGCTGATCAGCAGGTCGGTCTGGTTGAAGCAGTCGAACAGCGCCGGGACGCGGCCGGTGACCACCCGGTGGCCGGGGCCGTCCAGCGAGGTGGCGTCGGCGTCGCCGCCGGCTGCCCGGACCAGCGACACGATCCGCTCGTGCGCGGCCTTGGCCTCCTTGGAGCGGGAGCCGGTCAGCGGGTGCGGCTTGTAGATCAGGCGGACCGCGGGCGAGGTGGCCAGCAGTCCCTTGACGATCCGCTCCCCCATCAGCACCACCGAGGTGTGGTACGGGTCGTCGTCCAGCCAACCCTCCCAGGTGGGGGCGTAGAGGACGGTGAACGGCCGATCCTCGGCGGGCGCGCCGAAGGTGTGCACGCCGGCGAGCTGCGGGCGTCCGATCTCGACGATGTCCTCGTCGCGTACGCCGACACCGGCCCGGGCGTAGCGCTCCCGGCCGGCGAGGCCGGCGACCCACACCTCGTCGTACACCTTGCTGTACGGGTTGACGCTGGCCTGCTTGTCGCTGTCGCCGTGCCCGACGAAGACGTGCTTCATGCCCGGCTCGCGGAGCATGTGGATGTTCGCGCCGACGTTCGCGGCGTAGAGCGCGGCGCGGACGGTGCCCAGTTCGAGGTTCATGAAGTCGACCCCGGCCGGTACGCAGACCACCGGCAGCCGGGTGTCGGCCAGCTCGAGGAAGGCCTCCTTGCTGCGCATCAGCACGATGCCGCGCTGGTTCAGCGCCTCAGTCGGGGCCAGCCACATGTTGGCCTGGTAGACGTCCTTGGCGGGGCCGGCGAAGTAGAGCGCCACCTCGGGCCGGTAGCTGTCCAGCCAGCGCTGGAGCACCGGCAGCACCGGGCTCTTGCCGGTGCCCCGGCCGCGCAGCCAGGTCAGCGCGATGATCCCGCCGACCGCCGCCGCGGCGACGACGGCCACCGCGCCGACGACCAGGACCGGGGTGACGTCCTCCTGGACCGCGGCCACCACGGCGGCCGGGATCAGCAGCACGTTCGCCACCGCCAGCGGGACGCCGGCGAGGTCGGACGCCCACTGCGGCGGGCGCGGCGCGGACCGGATCGGGCCCAGCTCGATGTTGCGGACCAGCGCGGAGATCGGGTTACGACGGTCGATCATCGTGTTGAGCGCGCCGGAGAAGACCGCGATCACCCACACCGCGGCCGGCAGGATCAGCAGCCAGGTCACCTCGATAGCGGTCAGCCGGACGGTCGCGGCGACCAGCAGCACCGTGGCCAGGTCGCGGCTGAGCTGCCGGTAGCCCCGGTTGAGGCCGACCTTCTCCAGCAGGAGGTCCGACGGCGGCGACCACCGGGAGAGGGCGAACTCACCGACGACGGCGGCCAGCCCGGCCACGGCGAAGACGGGCACCCAGCCGAGGGCGCCCGCGACGAGCATGACCAGGTAGGACAGCACCAGCAGCGCGCCACGGGCGGCGACGCCGATGCGTTCCATAAACGTGCCGAACAACGGTTACGCTCCTATGAGATCGATGACGGGCGTTGCCCGTGTCGTCGACGTCACGCCGCGACGTGGGTGGTATTTCCCGCGCCGTGTCCGGTTCGACCCGGCTGCGGGTGACTGCGACCTTAACGCGAGTGGATGCCCCGGCGTCGCTCGGGTGTCGGGAACGATCATCGTCGCCGCGACACGGGCCGGCGCGCCGCCGGGGCGTGGGTGTCGGACCGCTCAGCCGGCCGGTCGGTAGCAGGTCATCGCCCCCGGCCCCTTGCGCGCGGCGAACTCCTCAAAGCCGAGGTCGACCACGGTGTCGCGGGCGTACCGGTTGCCGTTGTAGACGCAGATGGTGCCCACGCCGACCCGCCGCACCGCCGTGGCCACCTCGTCCTTCGGGGGCTGGATCCGGCCGTCGGCGAACCTGGCGAGCAGCAGCCGGTCCTTGGCGAAGTCCGAGTTGAGGTCGTACTCGACCAGGTAGAAGTCGCGCGGCAGGACCACCCGGACCTCGCTGGTGACGATCAGCGAGGTCCGCATGATCACCGACGGGGCGAGCAGGAAGCCGTCCGGCCGGTCCTGGTCGGAGATCCAGAACGCGATCTTCTGCCGCTGCTGGGGCAGCTTCCAGGTGGGCCGGTCGTGGGTCTGCACCCAGCTCACCGGGGACCACATCGGAGTCGCCCAGAGCGCGAAGCAGGCGACCATCGCCGCCGCGAGCACGGCCCCGACCGCGCCGCGCAGCAGCGGCGCGGGTGACGGGACGTCCACCGTGCAGAGCAGGCCGATCAGCGCCGGCAGGGCCAGCAGCCAGGGCACCCGCCAGAGCACCACGGAGATGCCGCTGAGATCGCCCAGCACCTCCAGCACGCCGGGGACCAGCAGCACGCTCATCGTCAGGGTGGCGCCGGCGGCCAGCAGCGCCGGGGTGCGGCGCCGGGCCAGCAGCGGGCCGCACCAGAGCGCCAGGCCGCTGATCACGCCGACGATCCCCACCAGCAGCGTCCGCCGGTAGGTGTACTCGGCGTCGAAGAAGGCGTCGTCCGCGCCGGTCGCGGTCATCCCGCCGAGCACCAGCCGGGACACCACGATCGCCCCGATCGGGTACGCGACGGCGGCCACCCCGCCGATCAGGGCGTCCTTCCAGCGGCCGACCAGCAGCATGGCCAGCCCCGCCGCGCCGACCAGCATCGGCAGGATGATCGCCGAGGTGGTGGTCAGTCCGGCGGCGGTCACCGACAGCGCGAAGACCAGCAGCAGCGACCGGCGCGAGCGGGTGTCGAACCACTCGGTCAGGTAGAGCCACATCAGCGGGATGACCGCCGAGACGAACATGCCCTTGCCCTCGTAGAGCCGGGGCAGGTGGAAGGTGCCCAGCGCGGCGTCCGCCCCGGCCACCAGGTAGAGGTAGGCGACGGCGACGCTGAAGGCGAGCACCGGGCGGCGGGGCGCCCACCGGTGGACCAGCCGCCAGAGCGCCAGGATGGCCAGCACGGCCAGCGCCGGCAGCAGCACGTACCAGGTCGCGGAGGCGCCGTGGATGCCGAGCACCCGGCCGAGCGCGCCGGCGAACACCTCGATGGAGGGGGTCGGCGGCTGCGAGCCCATCGCCGGGGCGACGTTCTCGGTGAAGAGGAAGTCGTTGAGCGGGACGATGTCGCGCTCGGCCACCCAGACCGACTTGCCGACGTAGTAGACGTCGTCGGGGGTGTTGCGGGCGATGAACAGCGAGGAGATCGCCACCCCGACCGAGACCAGCAGCGCGTACGCCGACTGGAGCGCGGTCGGCGCGGGCGCCGCCGGCTCCGGCGCGGGCCCGGCCAGCCAGGCCCGCCGGGTCAGCAGCATCGCGCCGACGGCCGCGACCATCCCGGCGGCGGCCGGCACCCACCAGGAGATGCCGTCCCCGGCCGGCGTGCCGGCCAGGCCGGCGGTGATCGCCGCCACGGCGGCGGCCGCCACGACCGGCAGCACCCAGCGGCGCGGGTGAGCCGCGGGGGACGGGCTCGGCGCCACCGGCGTCGACGCGGTGGCCGCGCCGCTGCGCCGCCAGGCGCGCACCCCCGCCCAGCCGGCCAGCAGGACGCCGGACGCCACCCAGATCAGGAAGGTCACCGACGGGCGGAGGCTGAACAGGAACGCGGCGTGGTAGAGCACGGTCCACAGGGCGAAGCCGACCACGCCCGCGTCGGTGACGGCGGCGGGCGCCGCCGCGATCAGCGCGGACAGCCGGCGCCGACCGGGCGCGTGCGGGCTCTGCGGGGACGCGTCCGCGGGAGCGGGAGGCTCCTCGACGGCAACGTGGTCGGCGTTCGACACGGGTCGTCCTTGTCGTTGTGTGGGCGATGTGCGCGACAGGCATGCGGCGGGCGGCGCCACGGGGGCGGCCCGGCTCCGGTCCGGGTTGCAGAGTAGCCGGAACCACCTTTTCGTGATGTCCGGCAGGCGGCGTGGCGGTGACGCGTCGGGGCGCACGGGTGTCTTCCGGGTCAGCCGGACACCGGCGCCTCGCGCTGGCGGGGCAGCGTCGGTTCGGCGCCGAGGCCGGCCGCGACCGCCTCGGCGAGGATGTCGAGGTAGGTGTCGGTGAGCGGGGTGCGGGCGATGGCGAGCCGCCAGTAGAGCGGCCCCACGATCAGGTCGACCGCGGCGTCCGGGTCGGTGCCGGCCGGCAGCTCGCCGCGCTCGATCGCCCGGCCGATGAGCTGGCCGCCGATCTCCTGCTGCTTGCCCCGGAGCACCTGCTGCAGGGTCTGGTCGATGGTCGGGTTGCGGGCCGCCTCGGCGAGCAGGTCGGGGATGATCTGCGAGGCCAGCGGGTGGCTCAGCGCGTGCGCCATCACCTGGAACAGCAGCGCCAGGTCGCCGCGGAGGGTGCCGGTGTCCAGCGCGGGCAACTTGCTGCCGGCGGCGGCGACCACGTTCTCCAGGACCAGTTCGAGCTTGGAGCTCCACCGCCGGTAGATGGCCGTCTTGCTGACCCCGGCCCGGCGGGCGACCGCCTCGATCGAGAGCCGGCCGTAGCCGACCGCGGCGAGCTCCTGCATCAGCGCGCGCCGGATGGCCTTCGTGATGTCGCCCCGGAGCACCGCGGCGCCGGCCGGCGTACGCCTCTTCTCGCTGGTCATCGGGGACCTTCCGCAGCTGTCACGTGGGCCAATGTACCGCAACGACGGTACGGTTGCGTCCCGACGTGTTTTGGACTACCGTCCACGCAGCGACGAGGCGGCCTCCGCGAACAGCTCCCCTCGTAAGATTCCATCGTCGCGAGCATCCCGTTGGCACGAAAGATCGGAGTGCCCTTCCATGGCCGACACCGCGCTGGTCGACCCCGAAACGGGCCTGACCCAGGCGCAGCTGGCCGCCCGGCACGGACTACGGGTCGCCGGTGAGCGCCCCTCCCTGGCCGAATACAGCCGCCGGCTGTGGTCCTACCGGCACTTCATCGCCGCGTACGCCAACGCCAAGCTCGTCGCCTCGTACAGCAACGCCAAGCTGGGTCAGGTCTGGCAGGTGCTGACCCCGCTCACCAACGCCCTGGTCTACTACCTGATCTTCGGGATCGTGCTCGCCCAGAACCAGATCCCGAACTTCATCGCGTACCTGACCACCGGGCTGTTCATCTTCAACTTCACCCAGAGCGCGGTGCTGGCCGGCACCCAGTCGATCAGCGGCAACCTCGGGCTGATCCGGGCGCTGCACTTCCCCCGGGCCAGCCTGCCGCTGGCCGCCACGGTGACCCAGTTCCAGCAGCTGCTGGCCTCGATGGTCGTGCTGGTCGGGATCGTGCTGGTGACCGGCGAGCCGATCACCCTCAAGTGGCTGATGGTGGTGCCGGCGCTGCTGCTCCAGGCGGTCTTCAACGCCGGCATCGTGATGCTGGTCGCCCGGATGGGCTCGAAGGCCAGCGACCTGAAGCAGGTCATGCCCTTCATCCTGCGCACCTGGATGTACGGCTCCGGCGTCCTCTACAGCGTCAGCCTCTTCGAGCGGCTGCCGGGCTGGGCGACGACCGTGGTCCAGTTCAACCCGATGCTGGTCTACATCGAGCTGGCCCGCTACTCCCTGCTCGAGCAGGCGCCACTGCTCAACGAGTCGCTGGCCCAGCTCTGGCTGGTCGGCGCGGCGTGGGCGGTGCTGGCGGGTGTCGGGGGCTTCATCTACTTCTGGCGCGGCGAACAGGAGTACGGCCGTGGTTGACCACTTCGAGGCGTCCAACGACGCCACCGTCACGCTGCCCCGGCTGACGGAGCGGATCCCCACCGTGGTGGTGGACGACGCGCACGTGATCTACCGGGTGCACAAGGGCGCCGGTGGGGGCAGCTCGCCGGTGGCCGCGCTGCGGCGGCTGGTGAAGCGGTCCTCCGCACCGAACATCCAGGAGGTGCACGCGGTCAAGGGGGTCTCCTTCACCGCGTACCGGGGCGAGGCGATCGGGCTGATCGGCAGCAACGGCTCCGGCAAGTCCACCCTGCTGCGCACCATCGCCGGCCTGCTGCCGGTGAACCGGGGCGCGGTCTACACCCAGGGCCAGCCCTCGCTGCTCGGCGTGAACGCCGCCCTGCTCAACGACCTGTCGGGTGAGCGGAACGTCACGCTCGGCTGCCTGGCCATGGGCATGCACCCGGACGACGTGGCCCGGATGACCCCGGAGATCATCGAGTTCTCCGGGATCAACCAGCGGGGCGACTTCGCCAGCCTGCCGATGCGGACGTACTCCTCCGGCATGGCGGCCCGGCTGCGCTTCTCCATCGCGGCCGCCAAGAAGCACGACGTGCTGCTGATCGACGAGGCGCTCGCCACCGGCGACAAGGGCTTCCGCAAGCGCAGCGAGCAGCGGGTCCGCGAGCTGCGGGAGGGCGCTGGCACGGTGTTCCTGGTGAGCCACCAGCTCTCCTCGATCCGGGACACCTGCGAACGGACGATCTGGCTGGAATCGGGCGTGCTGCGGATGGACGGGCCGACCGACGAGGTCATCCGGGCATACGAGGCGTTCTCGAACGGTAAGTAACATCCCGGACCGCGTCGCCCCGTTGGGACGGCGCGGTCCGCGCGTTAAGGTTCAACCCGCCGCCACTCGGGCGCAATCTTTCATTCAGGCATTCCTGGAAGTGAGGATCGGCAATGACGCAGGACCACACCACTGGCCCGGACGCCACACCGGAGACCCCGGCGCCGTGGCGGCCCTCGCGGACGGTGGCGGTGGTGCTGGCCGGTGGCACCGGGACCCGGCTCGGCCTGGGCATCCCGAAGCAGCTGCTGAAGATCGCCGGTAAGCCGATCATCGAGCACACCCTGGCCGTCTTCGAGGCCGCGGCGGAGATCGACGAGATCATCGTGCTGATGGCCACCGGCCACGTCGCCGACGCCCAGCAGATCGTCGACAAGGCCGGCTTCCGCAAGGTCAGCAAGGTGATCGAGGGCGGCGACACCCGCAACGCCACCACCCGGATCGCCCTGGACGCGGTCGGCGAGGGCGACGTCAACATCCTCTTCCACGACGCGGTCCGGCCGCTGGTCAGCGCCCGCATCGTGCGGGAGTGCGTGAACGCGCTCTGGACCTACTCCGCGGTCGACGTGGCGATCCCCTCGGCCGACACGATCATCCAGGTCGACGAGAACGAGTGCATCACCGACATCCCGGTCCGCGCCACGCTGCGCCGTGGCCAGACCCCGCAGGCGTTCCGCTCCGGCACCATCCGGGAGGCGTACCGGCGGGCCGCGGGCGACCCGGACTTCGCCGCCACCGACGACTGCGGCGTGGTGCTGTGCTACCTGCCCGGCACGCCGATCAAGGTGATCGACGGCTCGGACGAGAACATCAAGGTCACCCACCCGGTCGACGTGCACCTGGCGGACAAGCTCTTCCAGCTCGCCGCCGCCCAGGCACCCCGGCTGACCGACCACCGCAGCTACACCGAGGAGCTGACCGGCCGCACGATCGTCATCTTCGGCGGCAGCTACGGCATCGGCCACGACCTGGCCGAGCTGGCCCGCCGCTACGGCGCCCAGGTCTTCCCGTTCAGCCGCTCCTCCACCGGCACCCACGTCGAGCGCGCCGAGGACGTCGAGGCCGCGCTGAAGACCGCCTTCGAGGCCACCGGCCGGATCGACCACGTGGTGGTCACCGCCGGCATCCTGGAGAAGGGCTCACTGACCGACATGGACCAGGAGACGATGGACCGGGTGCTCCAGGTCAACTTCGTCGGCCCGGTGATCGCGGCCCGGCAGTCCCTGCCGTACCTGCAGCAGACCAAGGGTCAGCTGCTGCTCTACACCTCCAGCTCCTACACCCGGGGCCGGGCCCAGTACGCCCTCTACTCCGCCACCAAGGCGGCCCTGGTCAACCTGACCCAGGCGCTGGCCGACGAGTGGGCCGAGTTCGGCGTGCGGGTCAACTGCATCAACCCGGAGCGCACCGCCACCCCGATGCGTACCAAGGCCTTCGGCGAGGAGCCCGAGCACACCCTGCTCGCCGCCGAGACGGTGGCTCAGTCCTCGCTGGACGTGCTGATCTCCGACCTGACCGGCCAGGTGATCGACGTACGCCGGGCGCCGGGCGAACCGGCCCCGGTGCCGGCGCAGCCCACCGCCGTCGACCAGGACCGGCTGGCCAGCGGCGTCGACGCCGGCTGAGCCGCGACCCGGAGGCGAGTGGGCGACATGCGTGGTGACCTGGTCAGAAAACTGATCGCGCGGTGCCTGACCACCGGCCTGGCCGTGGTCGCGTTCCTGGTGGTGGCGCTGACCGGCGCCACCGGCTGGGGTCTGGCGCTGGCGGTGGCCGCGCTCGTCGCGGCCGCGGCGGAGCGCCGGGTCCGGCCGGGCGCCGACATCAGCGCCGAGTCGGTGCTGCTCGCCGCCGGGATCCTGGTCGGGTACGCCCGCCGGCTCGACGGCGGCTTCGACCCGGCGCTGGTGCTCACCGCGCTGGCGCTGCTCGGCCTGGTGCTGCTGGTCGGGCCGCTGCGCGACGCCGGCAACCTGGAGATCCGGGCCGCCAACCTGCCGGTGCGCACCTGGACCCCGCTGGTCGCCGCGCGACTCGGCGGCGCGCTGCTGGCCCTGCTGGGGGTGGTGGCGGTGTGCGCCGCGCTCGCCCTGCCCGCCGTCGTCGCGCTGGCCGCCAGCCTGCTGGTGGCCGGCGCGTGCGCGGCGGGCGGGCTCGACCGGTCCCGCCGGCGGGTCCGGCCGGCGGCGGGCGGCGGGCCGGTCGCCCGGGCGCTGCGGGCGCACCAGCCGGAGTTCCTGCTCTACTTCTCCGCCCCTCCCGGCTCCGAGTACCAGGTAACCATGTGGCTGCCGTACCTGGAGCGGCTCGGCCGGCCGTTCGTGGTGCTGCTGCGGGAGCCGGAGTTCCTGCCGACCGTCGCCGCCGCGACGAGCGCCCCCGTCGTCTACTGCCCGACGCTCAAGGCGATGGACGAGGCGCTGGTGCCGAGCCTGCGGGTGGCGTTCTACGTCAACCACGGCGCGAAGAACAGCCACTGCATCCGGTTCTCCCAGCTCACCCACGTGCAGCTGCACCACGGCGACAGCGACAAGGCGCCGAGCGCCAACCCGGTGTCGGCGATCTTCGACCGGATCTTCGTGGCCGGTCCGGCCGCCGTCGAGCGGTACGCCCGCGCCGGGGTGGAGATCCCGGCGGAGAAGTTCGTCGTGGTCGGCCGCCCGCAGGTCGAGGCGATCGAGGTACGCACCGAGGCGGTCACCGGCCTGGCGCACCCGACCGTGCTCTACACCCCGACCTGGACCGGGCACCACGCCGACGCCAACTACTGCTCCCTGCCGGTGGCCGAGACGCTGCTGCGGCGGCTGCTGGACCGGGGGGCGACGGTGATCCTGCGGGCCCACCCGTACACCGCGCAAGACCCGGCCTCGGCCCGGCAACTGGCCCGGCTGACCGAGCTGCTGGCTGCCGACCGGGCCGGCACCGGCCGGCAGCACCTCTGGGGGGCCGCCGCGAGCCGGGAGCTGTCCCTGGTCGAGTGCGTCAACCGGGCGGACGCGCTGGTCTCCGACGTCTCCGGGGTGATCTCCGACTTCCTCTACTCCGGCAAGCCGTACGCGGTGACCGACATGGGGGTGGACGGCGACGACTTCGTGGCGCGGTTCCCCCTCGCCGGCTCCGGTTACGTGCTGCGGCGGGACATGTCCAACGTGGACGACGTGCTGACCCGGCTGCTGGACACCGATCCGCTGGCCTCGGTCCGGTGGGAGACCCGCCGCCGCTACCTCGGCGACTTCCCCGCCGACTCGTACGCCGAGGGGTTCCTCGAGGCGGCCCGGCGCGAGCTGGAGCCGGGGTGGGAGCCCCCGTCGCCGCGCGCCGCCGACGCGGTGGCGCAGGAGGGGTCACCCCTCTCCCGCACGGCCTGAACGTCGGCCCGGGGCGCGTCCACCCGGCTCCGGTCCGGCTGGTCCGGCGCGCCTTCGGTCAGCTGCCGATGGCGAAGGCCAGATGAGAAACCCGCGGATGCCAGACAGCCGATGCTGCGCCGCCCAGGCGAGCCCATCAGCTCCAGAGGGGAACACCCATAGCCCTGCGGCAACCCCAACTGGGGTGTCGACGCGAGGCGCCTGTCAGTCATGCTGGAGCTGCGAGCCGGCGCGACTGCTCCCTAGAACGAGGCACTTATGGGCACGGACGAGAAGGAGATCTCCCTACGGGCCTTCTTGCGGTCGTTGCCTTCAACCGCGGTCTGGATGCTGTTGGCGTGCATCGCCGTTTGGATCATGTTGGTCTGGTGGGAGCCGAACCCTCCGCCGTTCTGGATCATCCTGGTTGCCTGGCCAGCGTTTACGATTTCGCTGGGTCCGTTGATCTGGCTTCGCTACGACCGGGACTCCCACACACCCGGTTGGTGGCCGGCCGTGGCCCTCGCCTTGGTGTGGGGCGTCCTGGTGTCCCCGCTACTGCTTGCCCTGGTGTATGGCACCGCCGCAGCCTTGTTCGACATCGGACGTTAAGGGCCGAGACTGACCCCGGTATGACCCAACGTGGGGGCTCGAACAGCACGATGAATCAAGCGAGCAGTGGATTGCTATAGGTGGTGACTGCTGACGTAGGGGGTACGGTCGAGAGCGATGGCTCGCTGGGTGGCGGCCGGCGAGTCAGCTTGGACCTTCAGCTGGGAGCGGCGCTATGGCCTCATTCGTCGACCCGCGCTTCGGCGTAGCTCTGCGTGAGTTCCGAGAGCGCCGTGGTCTGTCGCTTCGGTCTCTTGGGCAGCTCGCCCATCGGAGTAAGAGCCATCTGCACGAGCTGGAGACGGGGCTCAAGGCTCCGACCGTCGACACCGCGCGCCACCTGGACCGGATCCTCGACGCGGGAGGCGTTCTCGCTCGCTTGATCGATGCACCCATAGACCATGCTGCCGAGGCCGGCGAGCTCCGGGCGAGGGTTATCGCCAGTGATGTCAGTAAGGACGTGCTCGGCCGTATCGAGCAGGGCGTTGATGACCTTGCCAGCGCCTATCCGACAATGGCCCCAGCTGATCTCCTGCCTCTGGTGCGACGGCACCTGGCCTACGTCGGGCGGCTACTCGACGGTCGTGTCACGCTTGCTCAGCAACGACGGCTGTTGGTTGCTGGCGGGTGGTTGGCGGTGCTGCGGGCCACGGTTCACATCGACCTGCGGCAGCGGCCTGCGGCGGCTGCCCATTTGCGGGCCGGGCATGACCTCGCCGAGCACGCCGAGCACGCCGAGATCCGGGCTTGGTGTCTGGAGACCCGCGCCTGGGACGTGCTGACTCAGGGCGACTACCGGGCGGCACTCGACCTTTCCCGCCAGGCCCAGCGGGTCGCTCCGAAGGGTAGCTCCGCCTACATTCAGGCAACTGCCCAGGAGGCGCGTGCGTGGGCGCGGATGGGTGACGTTGGTGCCACGCGGCGCGCGTTGGATCGGGTAGAGCGACTGGCGGCGAATTTGCCGGTTCCTGAGCGTGCGGAGCACCACTATCGCTATGACCCGGCCAAGGCTGCCGCGTACACGGCTACGACGTTGTCGTGGGCGGGGGACCCTGGTGCCGAGCAGGTTGCGCGAGCCGTGCTGGCGGACCTGGACCCAGACGGCGATGGAGGAGCGCGGCCCCGCCGGTCCGCGTCAGCCCGTCTTGACCTGGGCCTTGCCTTGGTCGCCGCTGGCCAGTCAGACGAGGCGGTAGCTCTCGGGGCGAAGGCCGTGGCGTCCGGACGGGTGGTGCCGTCGAACTGGTGGCGGGCTACGGAGCTGCTGGCCAAGGTGGAGCAGGCGGGAGTGCCGGAGGCCGCGACCTTACGCGACCTGTGCATCGAGTTCGCCCCCGGGCGGCGGCCATCAGCGGACAGCACATCCGGTTAGCGGACAGTCACCTTCTGGATCGACGATGTTTGTGGCGTGACGCTGTTCCTCACTGCACCGGGGTGCGGAACAGGGCACATCAGCCGCTGCCGATCCGCGCCCTGCAAAGAAGAGGGGGCGGATTCGTGACGTTGATTGTCGGGCTTCTACGACAGATCGTCAGCCGGCTTTTCCCGTCGCCACCGGCGCTCCCCGGCACCGGACAGCGCATTGAGGCACGGGAGCAGGAGGCTGCCCGGCGGCGGCTCTTGGATCAGGCGCGAGGCACGGAGCAGCAGCCCTCGACGGTAGAAGACCGGTCGCTCGACTATCACCCGGCGCCGGAGTCTGCGGAGGGCGGCAAGTGAGCGCCCATGGGCCAGTGCTGCCGATCTGGAGCTGCGGCGGCTGTGGCGCACCATGGCCATGCACTACCCGACGCCGGGAGCTGCGAGCAGAGTTCGAGGATGCCCCGGTGTCCCTGTCTCTCTACATGGGGGCGCAACTGGTTCGTGCGACCGCCGATCTGACCTGGGCACCCGCCGGCACGCTGTATCGGCGCTTCCTCGGCTGGATGCGGTGAGCATTCTGCGGCCCGGCGACGAGAAGTTCCACTACAGCGACGGCTCCCACAGGTGGATCCCGCCGGACCCGGACTACGACCAGGCAGTCTGGGACGAGCAGGTCCGCCAGCACAAGCAGGGCCACCTGAAGAACGAGCGCCCGAAGGTCCGTGTCCAGCGCCTCGTGTGATGCCAGCAGTACAGCAGCGAAGTACAGCAACCGTGTCAGCCGAGCCGGACGCGTCAGCAGGCCGTCTGACCTCGCATCAAGCCCGAACCGACCGCCTTGCCGAGAGTTCACACCGAAGCGGCCGGCCACGCCTCACTAATATCCATATTCATCCACGTCTAGCTCAGCTCCCGTGTGGTGAAGGAACTCCAGGACGCGGCGGTCGAGGTGCCAGCCGAGAAGCTGATGCTGGCCGGGTAAACGGACCAAGTCAGTGCCGTCCGGCTGCGGATTCTCTTCTTCGCCATCGTCGTCGTTGAAGTAGCGCACCACTTGGAGCGTCGCGGCACGGCACTCCCCCTCCGACGCGTCGATCTCCCTAGCGAGGGCCGCGATCTGATCGGTGAGAGGCTGAAGCCGATCGATGACGCGGTCAATCTGCTCATCTACCGTGAGGCCGCCATCACGGCATACAACGTTCCACGCGTGACAACGCGGCGCCGGAGGGTTCTCCCTCCTGCTGGCCTTGACCCTGATCTCGTCTGCCTCCGTGCCTAGCCGCGCCGCTATCTCATCCGCCGGTATGTAGTCCGAACGCAACGAGAAGTACACGTACTGATGGACCCGCATGGCTCCCGATCATGGCAGCCGGCCGGAGCAACAGACAGCCGGCAACCCGCTTCGTGCCCGATCCGTGCCCGACGCAGCGGTCAACACGGGCAACGGTGGCATGTAGATGGCCTCAGCCTGAACGGTCCGTGTTCCTCTACCAGCCGGTATGGCTACTCAGGGCCGGAATCAACGCGATTCCCAAGCTGTTTTCGGGTCTGATGCTCGGCATCTTCCAAACTGACGGTGGGGGTAGAGGTCGACGGAGCGGCTTCTGGTCAGGGCATGTAGCGGTGAGTTTTGATCTTGTGGTCCTGTCGGTCGAGCCTTCCGCGACGGCAGACGATGTGCGGCAGATGGCCGATCACTGCACCGGCATGGAACACCGAGACGGTGAGCTTGACCAGCGGATCGTCTCCTTCTACGAGGAACTGCGTGCGCGCTTCCCGGATCATCCGCCGTACGACCCGGAGTCGCCCTGGATGTCGGCACCTCTCGCTGTCGGCATCGACCACGTGAGGATGAACATCAGCTACTCACCGCGGGGCAGCGAGGTGGTAGACGTCGTCCTGGACCTGGCGGAGCGGTACGGCCTGGTTATCTACGACCCTCAGGGTGACGAGGTCACCGGCTTGCGTGGGGACTACGAGGTCCCGGTGGGACCGGGTGACTAATTGAGTGACGACCGGGACCGACGTCGGCGGACAACCGTGGACGTCGGAGGACCCTCTCGGAGCTCACCTATCGCGGGAGAGCATGTCGGGCGGTTGTGTTGGTTGCCTGGGGGTCAAGGAGTCGGAGCTTCAGTTGGCCGTCCGTCCTACCTGTGCGATCCCTCGCGGTTCCGGCCGCCGACCTGAAAATCCCGAGCGGGTCAGAACGAGAAGTGCTTGACCACCGCCCAGCCCCGCTCCGCGGACCTGGCGTAGAAGGCCCGAAGGTCCTCGTGGTACTGAGCCAGGCGCTCCCGCAGCTCCTCATCCGACTCGGACGAGGGCAGTTGCCGCCACTCCTGCCACCAGTCCGGGAACGACACCCTCTCCAGGTACGCCGCCGTGCGCGCCACGTCCGGCAGCTCGAGCGCCACGTGGCCCGGACCGCCGCCGGGGTCCGGTGTGTGCCGGCCTCCGAAGACGGGGAGCGTCCGGTCGCCGCCCAGCTGCGACTGGAGCAAGTAAAGCTCGTCCAGCTGGAAGAAGCCGCTCTCCAGCCATACTGCGTCACCTGCCCGGACCCGCCGGCGCAGGTCGTCGAACTCCACATCGAATAGGGCCTCAAAACCCGCCGGGTTCCCGGGCAGCTCGGAGGATTCGAGCCCTCGAAAGTAGATCCACATACTCACTCTCGGCAAACTACCTGGCGCCACCGACGCGAGCCCCGTCGCCAACAGGCACCGCAGGCACGAGCGCGTCATCGACGAAGACCAGGTCCAGGCCGCCGACAGGTCAACGTCAAGTAAGAGGGCAGCGAGCTGAGGCAGCCAGGAGGCAGCGAGAGCAACGACCGGCACCAGACGACACAGGTCGGCAAGGAACCCCCGCTGTGCAGGGCAGAACGGCATCAGAGGACACCAAAGGATGTCCCGAACCCGCGTTCACACCGAAGAGCTCACCGCGGCATTATCCGTGGTCAGGCCGCATGAACGGACTGCGATCAGTGGGGGACGGCGTCCGGCGGTACACCAAGCGCCGTGGCGAGGTCCGCTGTCGACGGCGAGCTCGAAGGTCCAGGTCGGCAGGTGGTTCCGAGCCACATGCGACCCACGGCGGCGACGCCCGCCGTCCGCGACCGGTCACAGGTACGGGTCGAGCAGGGCCAGCACCGCCGCCGGGTCCTCCACGTGCGCGTTGTGGCCGAGGCCGGGCAGGGTCGCCACCGGCACGCCCAGCTCGGCGAGCTGCGCGTCGCTGACCATCGGGTCGTGCTCGCCCCGGGCCAGCAGCACCGGGACGTCGGTGGCCGCCAGCAGGGCCGGCAGCTCCGGCGCGCCCACCGCGAAGGCGGCCGGGTCCATGGCCAGCCGCCAGCGGCCGTCCTCGGCACGCAGCCCCGCGTCGACCACCGGATGCTCCGGCGCGAAGAGCCCGCCCAGGCCGGCCACCTTCAGGTAGCGGCGGGCCGCCTCGTCCCGGGTGGCGAACCAGGTCACCGGGCGCTCCGCCAGCTCGCGCGCCCGAGCCAGCTCGGCCGGCGACCAGACCGCCTTGATGCCCAGCCCGACCACCGCGTCCACCGGGAGCCCGGCGTCGCGGGCGGCCAGCGCCAGCGCGACCACCCCGCCGAGGGAGTGGCCGAGGACGACCAGGCGGTCAGCCCGGCGGGCCCCCTCGGCCACCGGGCCGAGCCCCACCGCGACCTGCTCGGCGAACCCGGCGAAGGAGTACCCGGGCAGCGGCGGCGAGAAGCCGTGGCCGGCCAGGTCCGGCGCCAGCCAGCGGCCCGGCCAGCGGTGTTCCAGCAGCGGCGCCCAGGGCAGCCACACGTCGCCGGTGGTGCCCATCCCGTGCAGCAGCAACAGCAGCCGGCGGGTACCCGAGTCGTCGGTCATGGGCCGCAGTGTGCCACCGCCCGGTCGCGCCGCGCGAGACCCGCGCCAACGGCGACGGGCACCGGCCCCCAGGGGAGCCGGTGCCCGGACGAGCGACGGTGTGGATCAGGCGGAGTAGCCGCGGGTGGCGATCCAGTTCGCCAGGTCGATGGTGCTGATCCAGTACGACGGCAGGTTCGGGTCCGCCGAGTCGGCGATCCGGACGGTCCGGCCGTCGTTCTTGTAGCCGACCACCGCGATGTAGTGGCCGCCCGGGAAGGAGTGCCAGCCGCCGTTGGTGTCCGTGGCGGTCCCCGCCACGTTCGCCACGACGCCCCGGCCGTCGGTGATCGCCGCGACCACGTCGGCCTGGAGCCGGTCGATCTGCGCCGAGCTCGGGGTGCCCCGGAACATCCGGGTCCGGTACGGGTCGCCCTTGACGATCTGGTTCAGCACGCGGGTGGTGTCCAGCGCGGAGTTGGTGCCCATCTCGGTGGTGCCGAGCGGGCCCTCCAGCTCGTACTGGGTCCGCTCGATGCCCGACGCGCTGAGCGCGTTGCGCACCGCGGCCGGACCGCAGTTGTAGAAGGTGGTCTGCGCCTGGTAGTCGTAGCGGAGGACCTTGGTCGACGGCGGCTTGGGAGCCGCCTTGCGGGTCAGGTCCGGGTCCGCCTTGGCCTTGGTGGCGCTCGCCGACGGCGAGGGGCTGGCCGAGGGCGACGGCTTGTGGGACGGGGCGGCGACGCGGGCCTGGCCGCGGGTCGCGACGTCGTCCAGCCGGGGCGCCACCTCGGCGACGGCGGCCGAGGTCTGCTGGCGGGCGGGTGCCTCGTCGGCGAACTGGGCGGCGGCGCCGGAGACGAGCACGAGCGCGGCGGCCGAGCCGGCGACCAGCTGGTACGGCCGCTCGGTGACAAGTCGTCGCAGCTGCCGCTTCAGGGGGTGCTTCACGTGTTTTCCTCCACGGTACGAGGGCGGGAGCGGCGTGCCGGACCGGCGCGTGACGGAACGTCACCCGCGGTGTCAGAACCGGTGTGCGAGGCCGCTCGGCGGGGGTGCGCCCGGTCGGTGACCGGGCGGCGGGGTGGGGCCGGAATCAGCGCGCGAGGGCGCGGCGGACCGGCACGAACACCCCGGTACCGAGGTGGAGAGCAAGCCGAGAAATGCGAGAGAACAGCAAAAGTAGGAACTCCTTCCGACACCGCCTACCGGGTTAGCTGACGGATTCGGGCGGGAAGAGCGCCCTACCACGGGCCGTGGCCCGCGGATTCACCCCGGACGTGCATGGGTCCCCGGTTCGTGAAAGTCACGATTGAGCGGGTCGGCGCGGCGTCGCTTCTTGCGATCGGTAACCGCACCGGACCGAGGCGACACTACTGGTAGGTCACGGTCCGGCCAAGCCCTCCGAGCTGCGTAAACATGATCAGGGCGACAAATTTGCCGTACAGTTCGGCACTGACGTCACTCAATGGGACACGCGGTTTTTCCGGGACCGCCGGGCGACAACCGGACAACACGGCGACAAACCCCGCCGATCGTCGCGATCGATGTCACCGGCTGTGACCGGATGACCGGTTTCCCGATTGCCGTGACGCGACTCACGGAAATACGGGTAACAATTTGGTCGCGTCCTCAGCCCACCCGGGCCGGCCGCCACCGCGCCGCGAGCGCCGTCCGCGCCGTCGCCGTCGCCGTCCGCTGGGCGGGCAGCCGCGCCGGACGCAGCCGCTCCGCCGCCGCGTACGCCTCGACGGCGAGCGCGCGGGCCGCCTCGACGGCCAGTTCGGCGTCCCGCCACGCCGACCGCTCCCGCCCGGCCGCCGCCCGGTACGCGTCCCGCCGGCCGTCGCGCACCGCCCGGGCCAGCAGCACCTCCTGCTCGACGGGGTGCCGCCGGGAGTCCCAACCGTCCCGGTGCGCGAAGACGTCCCGCAGCCGCTCCACCGGCAGCTCGCCGCGCCAGTGGGCCGCCA
>NZ_JAGPYL010000119.1:0-19547 GCF_018070095.1 Micromonospora sp. U56 | reverse complement strand
CTCCACGCGGCGCCGCGGCCGAGCAGAGTAGCGGGCGGCCAGGGCCACGTCGTCGCGGCGGGCCCGCCGGCCGGTGGAGACCGGCGCGACGTCCTCGGCGTCGAGCCGGGCCCGCCGCCCGGTGGAGACCGGGGCGACGTCCTCGTCCCGCCGGGCCCGCCGGCCCCCGGAGACCGGCGCGACGTCCTCGTCGGAGCGGGCGCGGCGACCGCCCGGGACCGGAGCGCTCTCCTCGTCGTACCGGGCGCGGCGGCCCCCGGAGACCGGGGCCACGTCCTCGTCGCGGCGGCGCGGGCGGTCGGCGTCCCGGCGGCGCTCGACGGGCTCGGCGTCCCGGCGGCGCTCGACTGGCTCGGAGTTCCGGCGGCGGGCGGCCGGCTCCAGGTCACGCTCCCGGCGCGGGGTCGGCACGTCCTCGACGTCGCGGCGGGACCGGCCGCCCCGGACGGGCTCACGTAGCGTGCCGGGCTCGGGCACCACCGGCACGGTGAACCGGTCGGGGTCGCGGCGCCGGGCGGTGCCGGTGGGCGCGGTCCACGACGCGGCGACGGTGGTCTCGGCCCAGCCGCCCCGGACGCCCTTCTCCTCGGCCTCGGCCTTGCGGCGGCCGAGCCCGGCGAGCAGGGTCCGACCCCTGCCCTCGTCGGTCGCCCTGCCGGCCATCGCCTTGTTGATCGCGGCGGCCTGGTGCTGCTCCCGGCTGCGCTTGCCGAGGTGGACGGAGAGCCGCACCATCAGCGCCGCCACCACCAGCAGCACGCAGGCGAGGTAGCTCAGCGTCACCCAGGACGCCGCAGCCCGGCCGGCGTTGAGGCCGTGCAGCAGCGCGAACGGCCAGGCGACGTACGCCATGGAGTGCAGCGCGCGCCAGAACCACTTGGGACCGACGCCGGCGAAGCGGACCCGGATGATCCCGGTCCAGAGCACGCTCACCATCAGGAACGCGGCGACCGTGCCGAGCCCGACGTAGAGGCCCCGCCCACCCACGAACGGCACCACGGCGTCGGTCGGCCCGGCCCGGCCGATGGCGACCTTGGTGATGACGTGGAAGACCAGCCCGGCCACGCCGAGCACGCCGGTGGCCCGGTGCGCGGACTGCAGCAGCACCCGGTGCGGGATCTTCAGCACCAGCCGGTCCGTGGCGAGCAGCCCCATCATCACGGTGAGGCTCAGCGCGACCAGGGCGACCACCCCGGCGAAGAACTCGGTGAAGAAGAAGCCGTACGAGTACATCGACCCGCCGGCGCCGCTGAGCTCCACACCGGCCCACATCAGGGCGAGCGCGGATCCGATCAGCAGTGCCATCGCGGGCTTCGACGTGGTCCGGACACCACGGCTGCTGGTGGTGGTCCGGACCGTCGTCACCTTCTGGTTCTGCTTTGCCCGGCCCATCTGCTCCTCGATCGCGACTCACGGCGGCACCACCACCGGCCGACCTGCTCCGTCATCCAGTACGGACCTCCGGCCCGTACGGATCAGTGCCGGTGGCGAATTTCTCGGGCGACCCGTCGAACCGTCCCGGCCCGCGGCGCGTGTAGCGCCCAGCGCAACGACGCATGTCCATCCATTGACAGGCGTTGCAACACGCTTGTAACCTTTTCCGAAAATTTTCAGCCTGACTGCAAGAAGCCGTCAGGCGAACCCCCTCCCCCGCGTCGCCACCACCCCCCGACCCCCAGGGAGTACCGATGCATCGACATCGATGCCGCTCGGCGATCCTCGCCCTCGGCGTGCTCGCCAGCCTGCTCGTCCCCATCACCGTGGCGGCTCCCCCGGCCGCCGCGGCGCCCGCCGGCGCCAGGAACGTCATCGCCCAGCTCTTCGAGTGGAACTGGCCGTCGGTGGCCAGCGAGTGCACGACCGTGCTGGGCCCCAAGGGCTACGGCTACGTCCAGGTCTCACCGCCCCAGGAACACGTCCGCGGCAACCAGTGGTGGCTGGCGTACCAGCCGGTCAGCTACCGGATCGAGTCGCGCAAGGGCACCCGGGCGCAGTTCCAGTCGATGGTGAACACCTGCCACGCCGCGGGCGTCAAGGTCATCGTGGACGCGGTGATCAACCACATGTCCGGCCAGGACACCCCCGGCACCGGCTGGGCCGGCTCGTCCTACAGCCACTACGACTACCCGGGCAGCTACCAGACCCAGGACTTCCACCACTGCGGTCGCAACGGCGGTGACGACATCGCCAACTACAACGACCGGTACGAGGTGCAGAACTGCGAGCTGGTCAACCTCTCCGACCTGAAGACCGAGTCCGACTACGTCCGGTCGAAGATCGCGGCGTACCTGAACGACCTGCTCGCCCTCGGGGTGGACGGCTTCCGGCTGGACGCCAGCAAGCACCTGCCGGCCGGCGACATCGCCGCCATCAAGGGCAAGCTGTCCCGCTCGGCGTACCTCGTGCAGGAGGTCATCCACGGCGCCGGCGAGCCGATCGGCCCGGGTGAGTACACCGGCAACGGCGACGTGCACGAGTTCCGGTACGGCAAGGACCTGGCCCGGATGTTCAACAACGAGCGGCTGGCGTACCTGCGCAACTTCGGCGAGGCGTGGGGCTACCTGCCCAGCGGCTCGGCGGAGGTGTTCGTCGACAACCACGACACCCAGCGCGACGGCAACGTGCTGACCTACCGCAACGGGGCCGCCTACGTCCTGACCAACGCGTTCATGCTGGCCTGGCCGTACGGGGCACCGACCGTGATGTCCAGCTACACCTTCAGCTCCCGCGACCAGGGTCCGCCCTCGGACGCCAACAACAAGACCTTGAACACCACCTGCTACTCCGGCTGGGAGTGCGAGCACCGCTGGCGGGTCGTCGCCAACATGGTCGGCTTCCACAACGCCACCCAGGGCGCCGCGGTCGCCAACTGGTACGACAACGGCTACCAGCACATCGCCTTCAGCCGCGCCGGCAAGGGCTACCTGACCATCAACGACGAGGGCTCGGCGATCACCGGCCGGTCCTACTACGCCGGGCTGCCCGCCGGCCGGTACTGCGACGTGATCCACGGTGACCACGCCAACGGCTCCTGCTCCGGGCCGGTGATCACGGTGGACGCCAACGGCTGGTTCGCGGCGAACATCCCGGCCCACGACGCGGTCGCCATCCACGTCGGCGCCAAGCTGTCCTGACCCGTCCCGGCAGGGCTCTCGTCCGGCGCGGTTCCGCCGGGCGGGCGCCCTGCCGGCTTTCTGTCCCTTAGAGTGGTTTTGTGTTCTTTGAGCGATTGACGTCCCGCTTCGGCATCGCCTGGCTGACCGCCGCGTTCGGCGTACCGGCGGTGCTCGCACTCGCGCTGCTGGTCAACTCGGCGCTGCGCCACGACCAGGCGTCCCCGCCGCCGACCCGGGTCGCACCGGCCGCCCCGACCGCCGAACCGACCGCCGAACCGACGGTCGAGCCGACCCCCGAGGAGTCGGTGCCGGCTGCGGCGCCCGCCCCGGCCGGTCTGCCGGTGGTCGACTACGACCCGGCGCCCACCGGCTTCCCCGCCGACCCCCGCCCGCAGGACACCACCCCACTGACCGAGGGGCTGTCGCCGACCCGGCGGATCGCCGCCTACGACGCCCCGGGCGGACGCCCGCTGGCCCTGCTCGCCCCGACCATCAGCGGCGTGGAGGTCACGATGCCGGTGGTGGAGCACCGCACGGGCTGGACGGCGGTGCTGCTGCCGTCGGCGAACCGGCGGATCGCCTGGCTGCCGGCGGGCGGCTGGAGCACCGTCGCGCTGCGCGACCAGCTCGTGGTGGAGCGCCGGTCGCACCGGCTGACCTGGTACCGGGACGGCCGGGCCACCCACTCCTGGCCGGTCAGTCTCGGGATGCCGGGCCAGTCCACCCCGCTCGGTCGAACCTTCGTCCTCGGCCGCACCCCGCCCCCTGAGGCGGTCTACGGCGGCGTCGACATCTTCGCCCTCGGCGCGATACCCGACGACCCGGAGGCGGTGCCGACCGGGCTGCGGGGCGCGCACATCGGCCTGCACAGCTGGTACAACGACGACACGCTCGGCAAGAACGCCACCAACGGCTGCATCCGGCTGACCCGCAGCGCCCAGCGGCAACTGCTCGCCGAGGTGCCCCCCGGGACACCGCTCGTGGTGGTCGAGCGGCTCGCCACTCCACCCCCCACCGCCTGACCCCGTCCCGGACGACGGAACCACCGCCCGACAGCCCGCGTCCGACCCGCACGGCCCGGCCAGAAGTCCCGCCGTCCCTCGCCGGCCGGAACCAACGTCGCGACCCGGACATGACAAATGTCGGCCCCCGCCGGTTCCGGTGCCGTCCGGTGGGTATGCCGCCGGGTCCGCGCACACCGGGGAGGTACGCCAATGGGCACCGCGCCGACCGGCCGGGTCGACACGATCGTGCTGATCCACGGTTTGTGGATGACGTCACGCAGTTGGGAGCACTGGGCGCGGCGCTACCGGGCCTTCGGTTTCCAGGTGCTCACCCCCGCCTGGCCCGGGATGGACGCGGAGGTCCAGGCGCTGCGCGACGATCCCGCCCCGATCGCCGGGCTGACCCTGGGACAGGTCGTCGACCATTACGCGGCGCTCGTCCGGGAGCTGCCGAACCCGCCGCTGATCATGGGACACTCCTTCGGCGGGCTGGTCGCCCAGGTGCTGCTCGACAAGGGGCTCGGCGCGGCCACGGTGGCCATCGCCCCGGCGGCGCCCAGGGGCGTGGTCCGGCTGCCGGTGAGCACCCTGCGGTCGGCGTACCCGGTGCTGCGCAGCCCCGGCAACCGGCACCGGGCCGTACCGATCACGCCCGACGAGTTCCGGTACGCCTTCGGCAACACCCTCACCCGCGAGGAGTCCGACCGGGCCTGGCAGCGGTACGCCGTGCCGGCGGCCGGGCACGTGCTCTTCGAGGGGGCGTTCGCCAACCTGGACGCCCGCTCCGCGGCGACGGTGGACAACGCGCGCGACGACCGGGCGCCGCTGCTGCTGGTCGCCGGCGGCGCGGACCACGTGTCGCCGCCGGCCCTGGTCAAGTCGAACGCCAACCTGTACCGCAGGTCCCGGGCGGTCACCGACTACCAGGAGTTCCCCGGGCGCTCGCACTTCACGGTGGGCGAGCGGGGCTGGGAGAAGGTGGCCGACCGCGCGCTGGACTGGGCGGTGGAGATGGCCTGTACCCGCTCCCCGGCGATCGTCGGCGAAGCGCCCCGCTGGTGAGTCAGGTGCTGACGAACCGGTCGATTCGCTGAGCACCACCGCTGCCCGGTCCAGCTCCGCGAGGCGGGCAGTGGCGGTCGATCATGGAGTCGAGGCCGTCGACAAAAGCGACAACGGACACCTCTCACGCACCACAACTTCATGATCGGCGAGTGAACGGCACGTGATTGACCTTGGGGTCGGGCGGCACCAGGATGGCTGGGTGGATTCCGAGGAGCTGAAGACCCGGGCGCAGGCGCTTCGGGCCGCAG
Organism: Micromonospora sp. U56; assembly: GCF_018070095.1. Taxonomy (NCBI): domain Bacteria; kingdom Bacillati; phylum Actinomycetota; class Actinomycetes; order Micromonosporales; family Micromonosporaceae; genus Micromonospora; species Micromonospora sp. U56. The sequence continues at coordinate 14,114 of NZ_JAGPYL010000119.1, read as the reverse complement.
GCAAGACCCCCAAGCAGATCGCGAAGGCCCTCGGGGTCACCCGAGCGACCGTCACACCCCTCGTCCGTGGCGTTGCCGTCGACCGACCGGGGCGGAAGGGCCCCGCGGATCTGCCACTGCTCGGATGCTGGATCAGCAGCGGCTGGAGCGCGGGCCTGATCATCGAGGATCGACCGGCCGACTGGGTCGATAACGAAGACACCTCTCCGCTCGCCACCGCCGGCCTGGTCAGCGTGGCCGTCGCCCGTCGGGATGGCGACAGTGCCAGCTTGTGCGGCTACCTGGTGGACACCTACTGCCTGGGGGTCAAGAACGCGGTGCCATCCACCGCGCTCGTCGACGAGCAGGATCTGCTTCTGTTCCTCGGCGACTTCTTCAGCGCCTACGACGACGCACCGCTGCGCGCGCCCATCGAACTCGCGCAGGATCTCGTCTTCGGCGCGGTCGACTTCGCACGAAACCTCGGCTTCGACCCGCACCGGGACTACTACTCGGCGGCGGCGCACCTCGGGGTATGGCAGCCGCCGAGCCGAATCACGTTCGGGCTGGAGGGCAAGCCCTACTTCCAGCAAGGCCCGTACGACAACACAGCCCGGGTCATCCGCACCCTGGACAGGTCGGTCGGGCCCGGCAACTACCACTTCACCGCGGTGGCGGAACTCTGACGAAGGTCGCCGACCAAGGCGACCAGCAGGACGGGGAGAACGACCGCGGCCACCTGGCTGGGCGCGCGTAATGAGCCGCTGGATGCTGAGATCGATGTCTGAGAGTCGCGGATCTGCCGCTCGTCGGATGCTGGATGAACCCAGGGTGGAGCGAGGGCCTGAATCGAGGACCGTCCGGTTGACTGGGTCGACGCGGACGCCTCCTCGAGGAACACCGCCGGCCTGACCAGCGTCATGGTCGCGCGACGGGATGGCGACGGGATCAGCCTGGCCGGCATCCTGGTGGACACCTACTGCGTCGGGGCGAAGACCGTGTTGCCACCGACCACGGTGGACGGACAGCACATGCCCTTCTTCGTCCAGGGGCCCGCGCGACACCGCCACCCGCTCATGCGGACCCTGGACCGCTCGGTGGGCGCCGGCAGATACGAGTTCCTCGTCGTCGCCGACGTCTGACCGGCACCGGTCACGACAGCGCTGGTAGGCCCCGGAGGGGTCTCAGAGTCTCAATTTCCCTCAGGGAGTGATGTGCTGCGTGCCGCCCGGCGTCAGCCTGGCCGGCTCGTGGAATTAGCGGACGAAGTACTCGACGCCAGCCGCCCGGCGACGTCCGGGAGGCGGCGACCCGATTGCGGAACCGCGCCACCGATGGACCGGAAGAGCCGGCCGATAATGACAATCACCTGACGGTGAATGCACAAACACATGACAATCCTCTATCGCTGTCGTCATATTCGGGGACGAACGGCGGCAGCGGACCGAGCGCCGCCGGCACCCGCGCCGGACGGAACAAAAGCCCCGGAAGAGGTCGAACCAATCCTCTGGCACCTGGTACAGGCACGTCTGCGGTGCGTGCAGACGACCGGATTTAACCCCGCCGAGGTGTCACGTCTTGTGGGCATATCCACAATCTCCGCAGTCTCGGCTGGCTTTTCCCTCATGACGTCGGTAGGTTTCCGGGCCTGCCCCTGTGGCCAGCTGAATGTGACCGATGTTGATATCGACGGACGAGACGCGAAGATTGCCACCGATGGCGCGATCCGCCAGCGGTTGTCATCGGAGAGGGGACCGTGCCCGCACTCACAGTGAAGTCGCTCTACAAAATATTCGGCAATCGGGCTGACGAGGCGATGAGGCGACTCGCCAGCGGTACCCCGCGAGCCGAGGCGATGGCGGGCCTGCCGGCCACGGCCGCCGTGATCGACGCGAACTTCGAGGTACGCCCCGGCGAGGTCTTCGTCGTGATGGGCCTCTCCGGCTCCGGCAAGTCCACCCTCATCCGGATGCTCAACGGCCTGGTGCGCCCCACCCGGGGCAGCGTGCAGGTCGACGGGGTGGAACTCACCACGCTCAAGCCCGCCGCGCTGCGCAAGCTGCGGCGGGAGAAGATCAGCATGGTTTTCCAGCACTTCGCGCTCATGCCACACCGGACCGTGCTGGAGAACGCCGGGTACGCCCTCGAGGTCGCCGGCCTGCCCAAGGCCGAGCGGCGCGCGCGTGCCCTCGACGCCCTGCGCATGGTGGGCCTGGAGGAGTGGGCGGACAAGCTTCCCCACGACCTCTCCGGCGGCATGCGGCAGCGGGTCGGGCTGGCCCGCGCCCTCGCGGCCGACACCGACATCGTGCTGATGGACGAGGCGTTCTCGGCGCTGGACCCGCTCATCCGCCGGGAGATCCAGGACCAGCTCCTGGAACTCCAGGGCGAGCTGGGCAAGACCATCATCTTCATCACCCACGACCTGAACGAGGCCATGCGGCTCGGCGACCGGATCGCGGTGATGCGGGACGGCCGGATCGTCCAGATCGGCACCGCCGAGGAGATCCTCACCGACCCGGCCAACGACTACGTGGCGCAGTTCGTCGCCGACGTCGACCGGACCCGGATCCTGACCGCCTCGTCGGTGATGGAGAAGCCGCATCACGTGTTGGACGTCAACGCCGGTCCCCGGGTGGCCAGCCGCGCTCTGCGGGAGAGCCAGACCTCGGTGGTCTACGTGACCGGGCCGATGAAGCAGTTCCTCGGCACGGTCACCGAGGACGAGGTGCTGCGGGCGCTGCGCGAGGGCCGGCCGAGCCTCGACGGGTACGTCTCGACCGAGCGGGTCCGCACGGTCACCGCCGACACGGCGGTGGCCGACCTGTTCGCCGACTGCGCGGCGAGCCAGCACCCGCTGGCCGTCCTGGACGACCGGGGCCGGCTGGTCGGGGTGATCCCCCGGATCACCCTGCTCAGCGCCCTGGCCAGCGCCACCCCCGACGAGGTGCCCGCGACGGACGAACCGGCGGATCAGCCGGCGCCAGCCGACGTGGAACTGGTCGGCCCGAAGGGAGAATCGGCATGACTGGCACCCCGTCGCCGCTCGACGCCTGGCTGCCCCGGGTGCCGCTGGGCACCTGGGTGGAGTCTGCCGTGGACTGGGCCACCGGCACCCTCGACCCGGTCTTCGACGCGGTCGCGGCCATGGTCGAAGCCCTGGTCCGGCCGCTCGACGACCTGCTCAACGGCGTACCGGCGGTGGCGGTCGTCCTCGTCCTGGCCGCGCTCGGCTGGTGGCTGCGCGGCTGGAAGTTCGGCCTCGGCAGCGCGGTCGGCCTCGGCCTGGTGGCCGGGATGCCGTACTGGGAGGAGACCATGAGCACCCTCGCGCAGGTGCTCGTGGCCAGCGTGCTCGCCCTGCTGCTGGCGATCCCGCTGGGCATCTTCGTCGCCGAGAACCGGCGGGCGTCCGCCCTGGCCCGGCCGGTGCTGGACCTCATGCAGACCATGCCGGCGTTCGTCTACCTGATCCCGGCGATCTTCTTCTTCGGCATCGGCACCGTGCCCGGCGTGCTGGCCACGCTGGTGTTCAGCATGCCGCCCGGCGTACGCCTCACCGAGCTCGGCCTGCGCCAGGTCGACCAGGAGATCGTCCAGGCTGCCGAGTCGTTCGGCGCACCACCGTGGATGGTGCTGCTCCGGACCAAGCTGCCGTTGGCCCTGCCGACCATCATGACCGGGGTCAACCAGGTCATCATGCTGGCCCTGTCCATGGTGGTCATCGCCGGCATGGTCGGCGCCGGCGGCCTCGGCGACGTGATCATGTTCTCGCTCTCCCAGGTCGAGGTGGGCAGCGGGTTCGAGGGCGGGATCGCCGTCGTGGTGCTCGCCGTGGTGCTCGACCGGCTCACCGACTCCGTGGGCGACCGGTTCCCCTCCGCGCGGGCGCAGCGCCTCGCGCGGCAGGCCGCCTGACCGTCGCCCTCCGCGCCAGCACCCCTGTTGCCCGTGTACGGGTCCGCCGGCTGTTCAGAGAGAAGGAAGAAAACCTGTGTTCACCACCTTGAAGCGCGTCCTGGCGCTCGCCGTGACCGCCACCCTGGCCCTGGGCGGCGCCGCCTGTAGCGCGAAGTCGGACGGCGGGTCCGGCAACGAAAAGAAGATCACCATCGGCTACATGGCTTGGGACGAGGCGGTCGCCGCCTCCCACCTGTGGCAGCACATCCTGGAGGAAGAGGGCTACCGGGTCGAGCTCAAGAACCTGGAGGCCGGCCTGGTCTACGGCGGCTTGGCCAACGGCGACATCGACCTCTTCCTGGACGGCTGGCTGCCCCAGACCCACGCCTCGTACCTGGAAAAGTACGGCGACAAGCTGGAGAAGCTCGGCGTCTGGTACAACGACGCCAGCCTGAGCATCGCGGTGCCGAAGTACGTCGAGGGCGTCGACTCGCTGGCGGACCTGGCCGCCAAGGCCGGCACCTTCGACGGGCAGATGATCGGCATCGAGCCGGGCGCCGGCCTCACCAAGGCCACCCAGGAGAAGGTGCTGCCCGGCTACGGCCTGGACGGGGTTATGAAGCTGAAGACCTCCTCCACCCCGACCATGCTGGCCGCGCTCGACGGCGCGATCGCCGAGAAGAAGCCGATCGTGGTCACCCTCTGGCACCCGCACTGGGCGTACGCCAAGTACGAGCTGAAGGACCTGGCCGACCCGAAGGGCACCCTCGGCGCCGCCGAGCAGATCAACACCTTCGCCCGGAAGGGCTTCGGCCAGGACTTCCCCGAGGTCACGAAGAGGCTGCAGCAGTTCAAGATGGACAGCGAGCAGCTCGCGTCCCTGGAGGACCTGATGTTCAACACGCACAAGGGTGACGAGAAGAAGGCCGTCGAGGAGTGGCTGAAGGCCAACCCCGACTACCTGAAGGCGCTCGCCTGACCCAGCCCACGACCGGGGACTCGCCGCTGCCGGCGGGTCCCCGGTCGCGTCCGTACGCCATCGCGGGCGGTGGAGCTGGCCACCATCCGCTCGCCGGCGGTCGTCGGCGACGCACCCCCGCTGGTGAGTCAGGTGATGACGAACCGGGTCGGCTCGCTGAGCACCGCCGCCGCCCGGTCGAGATCCGCGAGGCGGGCGGCAAGGGTGGCCGCGGCGAGGCGCTTGGGCAGGGCCGCGTTGAATTTGAGGCCGTCGAGAGCCTTCTCGTGAATCTCAGGGAGGCAGAGACGGTCAGCGGCGTCGGCGGTGAGTGCGCGCCAAGCGGCTGGGGTGACGTTTTCCCGCAGGCGGATGCTGCAGGCGTCGAAACGCTCGACCGGATCGGCCAGCTCGCTGAGAGTGGCGGTGAGGGTGGCGTTCGCACGGAAGCCGGCCCAGGTCCACCAGCGCAGGTCACCCTCGTCCTCCCGGACGATGAGGGTGCCACCCGGGTGCACGAGGTGCAGCTTTTCCGATCGCTCGCGCGCCAGCCGCTCGACCGCGCGACGGGTGAGCGTGACCGGAGGATCCGCTCCCAGCAGCACCTCGCGTATCGCCCGGATCAGCTCGAAACCGAGGTATGCCCAGCCTCCGCCCGACCAGCGGGCCCGCCCGCCCCCCTTCGGCGGGCTCGACGAAGCACCTCCGGCGACGCCAGTCGATGTAGGTGACCCGCCAGCTCCGGGCGGCGAGCAGGAGCCGGCGCTCGCCCTTGACCTCCTCGGTGAGGAGGCTGGGATCGACCCGGCCCAGCTCGTTGCGCCCGAGCAGGACGGTGAATTCCGGGGGTCCGGTGAACACGGCGGTCATCTCCATGAAGTGCCGCCGGCCGAAGCGCTCCTCGGCGGCCGGCCCGATGAACAGCATGCCGCCGTCCTGGTCGAGGTAGCCGTGCTCGACCAGGTGCCGGACGATCGGCCGGGCGCTCTCCTCGAAAGGGTGCAGCCCGTTCCACGCCTGCGTCCACAACTGGTCGCCGATCCGGTGCTCCTGCAGGCAGAGGGCGAGCACCTGCTGCGCCACGATGTGCCGGGGCTCGGGCGGCGCCGTCACCGGCTCGACCCAGCCGCGCGACCAGAGCAGGAGCAGGGCGGCTGCCTCGGCCAGTGCCTCTCCGTCGAGGGTCAGGAAGAGACAGTTCCGGCTGCTGCCCGGGCGACGTCCGGTCCGGCCGAGCCGTTGCAGGAACGAGGCGACCGTGGCGGGGGCGTCGATCTGGATCACGCGGTCCAGGTCGCCGACGTCGATGCCCAGCTCAAGGGTGCTGGTCGAGACGATGACGCAGTCTCGGGCCTCGCTGAACGCCTGCTCGGCGCGGCGACGTTCGTCCGTGGACAGCGATGCGTGCGAGAGGAAGGTGGTCACTCCCTTCTCCCGCAGCAGTTGCCCGAGCTCCTCGACGGTCTGTCGGGACTCGCAGAAGACCAGGCGCTTCTCGCCGAGGTGCAGACCGGCGATGACCCTCGCGGCGTTGGCGAGCGAACCGACGTAGTCCAGCGGCTGCCGTACTAGGTGCCCCGGGGTGTCCGTCGCCCAGCCGTACGCGTGCCGGAGCCGACCCCAGTCAACCGTTATCACCACGTTGTCCAAGTCCGCCAGCACCCGCATTGCTCCCGCCGGATGCCCAAGTTGTCGGTAGTCAGCCACAGGCCAGTGCCGTCTTGCATCGGAACGGCAAGAGGCTTGGCGCCACCGAATGATAGCCAACGATCGCAAGCTTCACCTTCACGACTACGGCGGCCAGATTACGGCCACTCCACGCCGTGATGACGCGCACCGATCGCGGCACGACAAGGCGACACCGAATGCGCGGTCGGCGGCAGATCAGGATGTCGGCGGTGGTCGGCGGTGACGACAAGGCCCAAAGTCGGGTCGGCAGATGTACGGCTGGGATGATCGCGGCCATGTGGTTGGAGTCGCGGTGACGGCTACGTCGGAACGTGGAGTGGCGCCGGTACGCGGTTCGTTGGCGGTCTATCCCGGTACGTTCGATCCGTTCACCCCGGGGCACCGCGACCTGGTGGCCCGTGCCCGGGTGATGTTCGACCGGGTCATCGTGTTGCTGGCGGTGAACGCCGACAAGCGACCAACCGCCGAGGCCACGGCCAGGGCCGTACGCGTGCGCGACGCCATGCCGTCGGCCTGGGGCAATGTCGAGGTGGACACCTGGACCGGCCTGACCACCGCCTACTGCCTGCACCGCGGCGCCACGGTCATCGTCCGCGGCCTACGTACGGCCGCGGACCTTCGCCACGAGTACCAGCTCGCTGCGATGAACGAGCAACTCGGCATTCAGACCGTCTGGTTGCCGTCGCGTCCGCAGCTGGCCGCCACTTCGTCCACGGTCGCACGCGCATACCGCTCGGCACAGTCGGCCCGCCCGTCGCTGAACGCTGAAGAGTGACCCCCAGCGGTACCGGAACGGTGGCAACGCCTCGAGGTGGGGCGCACTCTTCTCGGCTACGTCCGGACGCCGGCGACCGGCGCCGACATTACCGTCGGTGACGAGCGCTTCGCGGCTGTAGCAGCAAGTGGGCGTTGCGGGCGGTGATCTGCTGGGCGTGTCCGGTCTGGGTGTGCAGCGCGTCGGCGACGAACAGCACTCCGGCCAGGCTGCCCAACACGGCTTCCACGGCGTCTAGCGGCGGGCTGAAGGCTGTCGCAGCAGGCTACGTGGTCCTCGAGCGCGCCTCGCTCGGCGTCGGGCAGCAGCCCGGCAAGCTGGTCGCTCACGGCGTGCACTGCGGCCTGGCAGGTGAGCGGGTTTACAACATCGTCTGCTCGGCGAGCCCGGGGACGGCGCCCTCGGCCATCTTGAGTCGGGTCCAGACGTTCATGTTGATGACGATCCCGATGATCTCGAGGATCTCCTCCCGCGAGAAGTGCTCGGCGAGCGCGTCGTGCCGGGCACCGAAATCGTCAGCGACGGTCGCATCCGCGACGCGAGTGATCGCCTCGGTGTAGGCGAGGGCGGCGCGGGCCGCGTCGTCGTGGAAGTCTGTCTCCCACCAGGCGGTCAGAGTATCGATCACCGGTCGGAGAATGCCGGCGTCGCGTGCTGCCTCGTAGTGGAGGTTGAGGCAGTAGGCGCAGTTGTTGATCTGAGACACCCGCAAGCGCAGGAGTTGGGCAAGCTGGCGGTCGATGCGCAAGTGGGCCTTGTAGCCGAAGGTGTCGGCGCCGTGGCGGGCGAGCTTGGCTAGGTCCTCGTTGGCCGAGCTGTCGGCCCGGCGGTTGGTGATGGTCACATCGGTCATCTCGTTGCTCCTGTCGGCGTCGGCGACTTCCCAGCGAAAATATACGGCCCGCGGAGTGGACTCTGTGGTCCCGATCCAGAGCCAAAGCAAAGTTAGTTGATCTTCGTTGTGCCTGATGACGGCAACCCTGGTGAACCGGACGCGGCCTTCCTCAGTAGACGATGGCGGTTCTCTACGCCAACCGTCGTCTACCAGAAAGGCCGCTCGTGTCAGTCTCGCACGCGGTCACCGATGTCGTCACGAACGAGGCCGGGCAGGTCGACCTCGGCCGGGTCACCGCGCTTGCCGCAGTGTTCGCGCAGGTCAAGGATCCGCGTAAGCCAAAAGGCATCCGGCATCCCCTCGCCGCTGCACTGACGGTGCTGACCATGGCACTGTTGTGCGGGGCCCGCGACTTCCGGCAGGCCGCCGACCGGGTCGCGGAACTCCCGCAGGCCCTCCTCGACGCCGCTGGTGCCCGCCGGCACCCCGTCCTGGACATCCGGATCCCGCCCGGCCGTGACACCCTGCGCCGGCTGACCGAGACCGTCGACGCCGCGGTCATGGACCGGCTGATCTGCACCTGGCTGAACACCCTGCTCGACGCCCACGCCGGTATCGGGCTCGCCCTGGACGGCAAGACCGTCCGCAACCCCCGCCCCGGCACCGGCCTTGACGTGCAACTGTTCTCCGCGATGCGTCACGACACCGCCGTGGTCATCGGACTTACATGCCGGTTAGCGACGGCGCATTGCTGCGCCGCCGCCCCCTCAGAACCGGGCCTCGGCTGCGGCGGGTGGGATGGTCCACCGCAGTACAGCCTTGCCGGCGACGTGCTCCAGAGTCAGCGGGTACACCTGCCCAAACGGCCTGCCTGCTTTGAATCGCTGAAGTTCGCTCGGTGCCCAGCCGACACAAAGGATCGGGCAGCCGGCTACCTCGATCACTCCGGCGCCGAGGGGATCCTGCCAGCCTGCTCGCCATCCGAGATGGTGATGGCTGTGTAGGTCGACGGATGCCATGTGCGCGAAGTGTCCCCTCGTGGCCGCCCACCGGTTGATCGTCGCCGCTCGCTCGTGCGCAACTTTGACGGGTAGATCCAACCAGCCGTGCAGGCGGTTGGTGTGGAAGGCCGGAATCGGTTGCGCGCCGAAGTGCGCCCAGGCCTCCTCATCGCCTTTGCCCCAGATTCGCAGGTCGGCTAACCCGTCAACACTGCGCGCCATCGGCAGGAAGCCGACCCATGAGTCGAGCGCAACCGCGTCGCCGATGACCATCCCGGACGGGTCCACGGGCAGATCACCCAGGACCATTGGTTCCTCTCCAGCTGACACCGCCGACCACGGCAGGTTCAGGTCGATTTCAATCGTGGCTATGGTGTCGATTGCCTCGTATGTACCGGGCCGGGTCCGCGCCGTCACCGTCAACGCTCCGGGTCCGGCGGGCACTGCGACCGCCTCGGCGAGCCAGTCCTGCAGGTGGGCGCCGCCCGCATCCGCCGCCCGCATCGCACGAGCCGACAACGGCTTCCCCAGGTCGGCCCACTGATCGAGAAACCCGCCGCAGGCCAGCACGACAGTCCGCGACGGCACCACCACCCGACGCAGTGCCACAGTCATCGACGCGGAATCGTCACTGCTGTTCATCGTTCCCGATCATCACACCCCATGGGCCTTTGGGGCATCCGCTCATCGACAGAGTCGGACGCACCGCACTCGTTGAGCTTTCGACGCCCGGCCAGCGGCAAATGAGTGCACCCGATCATGGGCGCCGGACCGACGGTCGTTGCGACAGCGCGGGACATTTGGCCGCAGCCGCCCTGCACGGCGTCCGTCTTGCCTGGGCCCGCAGCGCCCTTCAGCGGTGTACCGGCCTCGTCGCCCGCGACGCCGGGCGGCGCTAGGCTGTCGACCGTGTCGACGACGGGAGCGCTCGCCATCGCCCAAGTGATGGCCCACTGCGGCGGCTCGCCCGCCGCGGCGACGAGCTTCATCGCGCGGGCGGTCGCCGCTGATCCGCGCGACCCGGAGCCGTACTCGGCGCTGGAGAACCTGCGGCGCGAGCTGCCCGCCGAGGTCACTGCCGTCGTCGCGGCGGCGAACACGGTCGGACCCATGCTGGCCCGTGCCTACTTGTCCTTCGTCGACGGCGACATGGACGAGGCCGCAATGTCGCTCGGGGCGGTCACCGGCTACCAGCCGGACGTCCCGTGGGCGTACGCCCCGTGGTTCGGCGACGAGCGATTCCTCGGCGCCGTCACCCCGGCCGCCCTTGCCGAGGCTACGATGCGCATCAACGACTACGACCGCGACCTCGACACCGACGCCGTCCGCGAACGCCTCACCCCTTGGTTCCGGGCGATCGAGGCGGTCTGCGACCGGGACGCGGACCCCGACGCGATGGCCCGCATGGCAATCCTGCTGCGCGTGTGCGGTCGCACCGACGCGTCGTTCGCCCTGTGCGACCGGGCCGACGCCGTGCGGCGCGTGACGTTCACCGAGGTCGTCCGCGCCGGCACCTGGCGCCATGTCGGCAACCGTGCCCAGACGGACGCAGCCTTCCGGCGCGCCCTGGCACTCGACCCTGCCAACTGGTCGCTGTACCTCGACCTGGCCGATCTGGCCGCCGAGGAAGGCGACTTCGCCGAGGCCGCCGCCCTGGCCACTCGCGGCGAGGAGTTCGAGCCGGGCGACATCACGATGCGCGCGGCCGCCGCCGCGTACCGTGCCCGCTCGACGGGATCAGTCGCCGACATGGACACGCTCACCGACCTGGCGCCGCAGGTGCCCGAACCCTACCGCCAGACGCTCATCGACTACGCCCGCGGCATCTAGGACATCTCACGGGTATCGAGGTTCGCGAGTTCGGGCACTTCCTCGAACGCCGCGCCCCGGCTGCCCGCCTCGGTCCTCCCCATACGCACGGCGACGAGTCGTAGGAGACCGGCACGCGCGGTCGGCGGCAAATCCGTGCATGTGACCTTGGGTTCGGGCTGCGACGGCCGCTGGCAGAATGCAAACGGTTTCTCGGACGAATTGGACGGCATCCGCGGGTTACGCGAAGACCGCGTCCTCAGGCGAACTCGCGCGCCGTCGATTCCAGCCTCTCGCGGTAGGCGGCCCACCACGCCTCGTCGCCCTCGACCACGTTGTCGCCGGGCCGCCGCCAGCCGACCTGGCCGTCGACCAGTTCGCGCACGATGTCGGCGTGCCCGGCGTGCCGGTTCAGCTCGGCGAGCACGTGCACGAGGATGAGGTGCAGCGTCACCGGCGTGTGTTGCCACCACCGCACCGAGCCGGGCGCGTCGATCGGGAGCGCCTCGATCGTGGCGTCCGCGTGTGCCCAGACTCGGTGCCACAGGCCGATGATGTCGTCGCGGGACTCGTCGGCTGCGGCCCACATGTCCGTATTCGGCTCGGCGTCTTCGTCCAGGCCCGCGACCGGTTCGGGAAAGGGTCGGTCGAACACCTCGCCGAAATACCCGGCGGTCACCGAGGCCACGTGCTTGACCAGCCCGAGCAGGTTCGTGCCGGTCGGCACGAGCGGGCGCCGTACGTCGTACTCCGACAGCCCGTCGAGCTTCCCGAGCAGCGCCTCGCGCGCCTCCCGCAGGTACCGATAGAGATTCGCCTTAGCGTCGAGGTCTGTCATGCCGCCCAGGATCTCACCGCCGCGCCCGCCGCGATGCCCTGTACGCCCGCGTTCCGAACCGCAGCTCTGTGGCGGTCACGCGATTGCGGTTTCTGATTGCGCCATGTCCATGCGTCGACGTCCGTCGTAACGGTGGGTAGCGCGCGAGTCGCGGCAGATGCGGATGTCCGATCATGTTTGTTGATCGCGCCGGGCGGGGCCTCGCTCGAGGTGTTCCCAGGGGTGCGCGAACGTCAGTAGGCGGGCCCTAGACTTGCGGCTCGTGACGACATCCCTCACTCCGGTCGAGCTGGCCTTCGCGCTGTTGCGGGAGGGCCGTATGGGCGATGCCGAGAATCTCATGACGCGTGAGCTGCAGGCCGCCACGGACAAACATGGTCACGGCAGCCCGGAATGGGCCTCGGCTCAATGCGACCTCGGCAATGTGCTGCTCAACGCCGATCAACTCGACCGCGCGATCGAGTGCTACCGCCGCGCCGTCTCCGCGACGCCGCGCGATCAGGAGTCCCGCAAGGAGCAGTTGACCTACCGACTCAATCTGGGCTTGGCGCTGCGAATGGCCGGACGACTCGACGAGGCCGAGACGGAGTTACGGCAGGGCGTTCAGGAGCGGCTCGCCTTCTACGGTCGCGAGCATGCCGGGTACGCGTTCGGCCTGGAACCGCTGGCGGACCTGCTGCGGCAGCGTGGCGACGTGGTAGGTGCCCGGCAGGTCGTCGAGGAGGCGGTGGCCAACCTGTGGCGCAACGGGCACGAGCGGGTGGCCTCCGCGTTGGCGCTGCGAGCAGCGATTGTGCACGCCGGTGGCACCAGCGAGCCGCTCTTCGTGGGCCTGCACCAACTGCCGGACGAGGTCGTCGAGCAGGTCGGGCGAGTCGTCACCCAGATGCTGGACCACGACGATCCGGCATCCAAGCCCCTGCTCACCTCCCTGGTCACCGCCATGGAGGAGCGGCTCGGCATTGACCACCAGGCGACGCTCAACGCTCTGTCCGCGCTGGCGAACCTCGGCCGTGATCTCGGTGACCAGGCAGGACGGGTTCATGCGATCGAGCGGGTGCTCGCTTCGTACGACCGCCAGGGCCGGCAGGAGGAGGCGCTGACGGCAGCGCTCGGCTTGGCGATGGCCCAGGACGACGCCGGCGATGCCGAGGCGGCGCTGCGCACGTACGCCTCGGCGCACGCGAGGGCGGAGCGCATCGGTCGTCCGGAGCTGCGGAGTCAGGTGCTGCGCAACTGGGGTCTCGCGCTGAAGGAGGCCGACCAGGTGGGCCTGGCGGAGCAACGGCTGACCGAGGCAGTGAACCAGGCGCGCCGCGGCACCGACCATGACACGGTCGGCGGGGCCTGCATCGCCCTCGGCCTGTTCCTCCAGCATGAGGCCCGGCTGTCGGAGGCCCGCACGGTCCTGGAGGAGGGCCTGACCGTCATGGATCCCGTTCACCCGGACGCGATCATCGGCCGCAGCCACCTCGGTGCAGTCCTGGATGGCCGCACCTGCGGGTGCGGCGACATGGCGGGCACGATCGCCGACGCGTTCCGCGAGTTCGTCATTACCAGGCTTCCCGCGGACCTGCTCGACCGCCTCGACGTGGCGATCGTGGACGGCGACTTCAAGATCGAGGTCGGTCTGCGGCGAGAACCGACCGAGTCCGAGCTCGAGCGGCTCAACGACGTCTTCCAGACCGCTCACGCGGAATTCCGGCGGCGGATCAGCGAGCCCCGCTACGCCGACTGACCGCCCGACTGCCGTTGCGGTACAAGGCCATCGGCGCGCGACGCCAAGCCTCGACCTCGCCATGATCACACGCACTGTCCTCTGCAGAGTCGGGCGGCAGCGGCTGGGGGACGCGCGGTCTGCGCGCAGTGAGCGGATGCGTCGGCTCATCCACTACCGTCCGGGCTGTGGCAGCCAAAGCAGCGGGAGCGTTTCGTCGGACGCCGATCGAGCGATCAGACCAGCGGGTCGCATGGGAACGGACGGACCAGGCTTTCTTCGCTGCCGGAGCGTGTCACATCCTCGCCTGGGTCTGCCGGGGTTCCTATCCAGACCGGCCCATCGAGATAATCGCGGTGCGCTTTCCGGGCGAGCGGCAGGTCTTCCACACCTACGCGGCCTGGGATGGCTGGGCGTTCGACCACTCGGGCTGGAATCCGGAGCCGCAACTGCTGGCTGTCAACACAGACTTCGAAGGCCACCCGCTAGGGCCTGTGTCGAAGTCGCTGCCAGGGCTTGAGCTGTTGGGTGAGGATCTACGCGTGTCGGTGGTCGAGATGTAGCGAGGTCTCCGGTATCTGGTTCAGCGACCAAGCAGAACCCGAACACCGGA
>NZ_JAGPYL010000118.1:0-19610 GCF_018070095.1 Micromonospora sp. U56 | reverse complement strand
GTGCTGTTCCGGGGCTGGGGGGAGTCCGTCGACGAGCGGTGGCCGGACGTGGCCACCGTCGCCGACCACGTCGGCGTGGACCACCTGGTGGTCACCCGGCACGCGCTGGTGCGGCAGGTCCTCGCCGACCCGGACACCTGGCGGCCGGACAACGCCCTGGACGCGGTGACCCCGGTCCCGGTGACCGCGCTGCGGGTGCTCGCCGGGCACCGGTTCCGGTTGCCGCCGACGCTGGCGAACAACTCCACCCCCAGCCACCCGGCGATCCGGAAAATCGTGGCGGAGGCGCTGCACCCGACCCGGGTGGCCGCGCAGCAGCCCTGGCTGACCGGGCTGGTCCGCCAACGGGTGACCGGGCTGGCCGCCGCGCTCGACGCGGGCGAACCGGTCGACCTGTACGCCGAGCTCGCCGCCGATCTGCCGCTGCTGGTGCTGGCCCGGCTCGTCGAGCTGCCGGACGCCCCGGTCGGCGCGGTGAAGGACTTCGCCCGGGCCGCGCTGGAGCTGTTCTGGGCGCCGCTGGACGCCGACCGTCAGCTCGCCCTCGCCGCCGAGGTGGGCCGGTTCCACACCGTGCTGCGTGACTTCGCCGCCACCGGCGGCGGGCTGGCCGCCGCGCTGCGCGCCGACGGGCACTCCCCCGACGTGGTGGTCGGCGCGCTGTTCTTCCTGCTGGTGGCCGGCCAGGAGACCACCTCGCAGTTCCTCACCCTGCTGCTGCACCGGCTCACCGCCGAGCCCGAGGTACGCGCCGGGCTGGGCGCCGGCACGGTGGCGGTCGCCGACGTGGTGGAGGAGGGGCTGCGGCTGGAACCGCCGATCGTGACCTGGCGGCGGGTGGCGGCCGTGGACACCACGCTGGGTGGGACGGCGGTGGCGGCGGGCACCAGCGTGGTGCTCTGGCTGGCCCGCGCGGGACGCGACCCGGAGGTGGTGGCCGCGCCGGACGCGTTCCGGCCGGGGCAGCGCGGGTCGCGCCGGCACCTGGCCTTCGGGGCGGGTGCGCACCGCTGCGTCGGCGCGCAGCTGGCCCGGATGGAGGCGGCGGTGGTGGTGGCCGAGGCGGCCCCGCTGCTTCACGGGGTGACCGTGGTCCGCCCGCCCTGGTGCCCGGACAACCTGACCTTCCGGATGCCGGACGCGTTCGTGGTCCGCCGGCCCTGACCTCCGCGCCCGCCGACCCGGTATTGCGGCCGGCTGACGGGATGCCTGCGCCGGCCCCGGCGGTCGACTCGGGTCCGGTGCCGCACTCATGGCCGGGCCGACGCCACGTCCCACGTCCCTCGGCGCCGGTGTCGCGGCCGGCTGACAGGGTCGGCTCCATCGGCAGCCGGGCGACTCGGGTCCGGTGCCGCGCTCGTGGCCCAGCCCCACACCTCCCCCGCGTCCTATCGACCTGATGTCGCAAACGAATCAGGCTGCCCCGCCCCCGGCCCATGAGTCGTTCGCGACATCAGCTCGACAGCATGAGCACCACGGCCGACGGGACGGCGGACCGGCCCGCGACGGCGACCCACCGGGCGGGCGCACGGCGGACCGGCCCGTGACGGCCACCCACCGGGCGGGCGCACGGCGGGCCGGGAAGGCAGACCGCCCGGCGGCGACGACCCGACCGGGCGACGCACGGCGACCCGACCGGGCGACGCACGGCGACCCGACCGGGCGACGCACGGCGACCCGACCGGGCGACGCACAGCGCGAACGTCGGAGTACCTGACGAAGGTCGGGTCCGGCGGACGCCGATCGGCAGCGGCGGCGCGACCGGTCGGTTCCTACCGTCAACGCATGATCACATTACGTGGGTTGACGAAGCGGTTCGGGGCGGTGACGGCCGTCGACGACCTGACCGTCGACATCGCACCCGGGCGGGTCACCGGGTTCCTCGGCCCCAACGGAGCGGGCAAGTCCACCACCATGCGGATGGTGCTCGGCCTGGACCGGCCCACCGCCGGCCGGGCCCTGGTCGCCGGGCGGGCGTACCGGGAGCTGCACCATCCGCTGCGGGAGGTCGGGGCGCTGCTCGACGCGCGGGCGATCCACCCGGCGCGGGCGGGCCGGGCGCACCTGCTGGCGATGGCCCGCAGCAACGGCATCCCGGCCCGGCGGGTCGACGAGGTGCTCGCCGTGGCCGGCCTGGACGACCGGGCCGCCGCCAAGCCGGGCCGGACCCTGTCGCTCGGCATGGCGCAGCGGCTCGGCATCGCCGCCGCGCTGCTCGGCGACCCGCCGGTGCTGATGTTCGACGAACCCGTCAACGGCCTCGACCCGGACGGGGTGCGCTGGATCAGGCAGCTCACCGCCGGCCTCGCCGCCGAGGGACGGACCGTGCTGCTCTCCAGCCACCTGATGAGCGAGATGGAGCAGACCGCCGCCCACCTGGTGGTGATCGGCAAGGGCCGGCTGATCGCCGACGCGCCCGTCGCGGAGGTGCTCGCCACGGGCGCCACCGCCGCCGTGCGGGTCCGCGGGCCACACCCGGAGGGGCTGGCCGCGCTGGCCGAGCGGCTCACCGCCGAGGGGTACGCGGTCACGGCCGAGGGCCCGCGCGGCCTGGCCGTCACCGGGGCCACCGCCGACCGGGTCGGCGACCTGGCGTACGAGCTCGGCGTGCCGCTGCACGAGCTGACCTCGGTGGCCGTGACGCTGGAACAGGCGTTCCTGCGGTTGACCGGCGACGCGGTCGAGTACGCCGCGGGAGGTGCCCGATGACCGCCCTCTCCCCCACCCGCCCGGCCACCCGGGGCGGTGGTCTCGCCGGCGCGGTGGCCGCCGAGTGGACCCGGCTCTGGTCGGTGCGGGCCACCTGGTGGACCCTGCTGGCCGGGGTGCTGCTGATGGCCGCCACCTCGGCCCAACTGGCCATCTACGCGGCCAACGCCAACACCAACGACGACCCGGCCGACGACCGGGGCGTGGTCACCGTCGGCAGCGTGCTGGCCGGCGCGCTGGAACTCACCCAGTACGCGGTGCTGGCGCTCGGCCTGCTCGCCGTCACCAGCGAGTACGCCACCGGCACCATCCGCACCACCCTCCAGGGCACCCCGTCGCGGGGCCGGATGCTGCTGGCCAAGGCGGTGGTGGCCGGCGCGGTGACGTTCGCCTTCGGGCTGCTGCTCGGCCTGGTCGGGGTGCTCGCGGCCCGGCCCCTGCTCGGTGAGTGGGGGCGGGCGCCGCTGGCCGGAACGCTCGGCGACGTACTGGCGACGGCGACGTACCTGGCGCTGGTGGGGGTGCTGGCCCTGGGTCTGGGGGCGGCGCTGCGCAGCGCGGTGCTGACCCTGACCGTGCTCTTCGCCGTGCTGATGATCGTGCCGCTGTCGTTGCGGGAGCCGGACATCACCCTGCTCACCCGGATCTCCGACGCGTTCCCGGGGGTGGCCGGCGGGCACTTCCTGGCCGGGGACACCGACCCGTACCCGCCGGTGGTGGGTCTGATGCTGCTGGCCGGCTGGGCCGGCGCGGCGCTGGCGGTCGGCCGGGTCGCGCTGCGCCGCCGGGACGCCTGAGCGGCACGGGGCGGGGCGGGCCGGTCAGCCGGCCAGCCCCGCCTCGTACGCGATGATCGCCGCCTGCACCCGGTTGCGCACGTCCAGCCGGGTGAAGATGCTGGTCAGGTAGCCCTTCACGGTGCCCTCGGTGAGAAAGAGCCGGCGGGCGATCTCCGCGTTGGACAGCCCCGCCCCGACCAGGCCGAGCACCTCCCGCTCCCGGTCCGTCAGCCCGGCCGTACGGTCCCGGGCCGCCGGCACCCGGGCCATCCGGTCGCCGTTGAGTTCGATCACCCGGCGGGCCACCCGCGGCGACAGGTACGCCCCGCCCTCGGCGACGGCCCGCACCCCGGCGAGCAGCTCGCGGGGGTCACCGGCCTTGAGCAGGAAGCCACTGGCGCCGTGGCCGAGCGCCCGGGCCACGTACTCGTCCTCGCCGAACGTGGTGAGCATGACGGTGGCCGTCGCCGGCACCAGCCGGCGGATCTCGGCGGCGGCGGCGAGCCCGTCCAGCTTCGGCATCCGGATGTCCAGCAGCGCAACGTGGGGCCGGTGCGCCCGGGTCAGCTCCACCGCGGCCCGGCCGTCGCCGGCCTCGGCGACCACCTCGATGCCGGGGTCGGCGGCGAGGATGGCCCGCACCCCGGCCCGGACCATCGCCTCGTCGTCGGCGAGCAGCACCGTCACCGGCACGTCGTCAGCGGTCACGTGGTGGTCCGTCCCTTGCTGGTCAGGCGGCCGTCGGCGAAGCAGAGCCGCCAGGTCGGCTGGGCGAGCGGGAAGTTGCCGTCGGTGTAGTACTCGCAGCTCACGCCGGCGGTCGCGGCCGGCGCGTCGGGCGGCGGCTCGACCTGGCGGCGGGGCAGCCCGGTCAGCTCGGAGCGGGGCGTGCCGATCCGCATTCCGTCGAAGGCCGGGCCGTCCAGCACCGCGCCGGTGGTGACGACCGGGTAGTAGACCAGCGACAGCAGCAGCGCGACGGCCGGCGGCGCGGCGAGCGCGGCGAGCAGGCTGCGCCGCACCCCGCGCCGGGCGTCGCGCAGCCGCCCGGGCTCCCCGGCCCGTCTTCCGTCGTCGCCGGCCTCGGGGCGCGGGGCGGCGTCGGCCACGGGCAGCCGGGCCGTCACGGCGAAGCCCCCGTCGTCGGTCGGGCCGGCGTCGAGGACGCCGCCGGCCAGCCGGACCCGTTCGCGGAGCGCCAGCAGGCCCGAGCCGTGCGACGGCGGCCCGGGCAGCGGGCCGGCCGGCGGCGGTGCGTTGACGACCCGCACCTCGACCCGGTCGCCGAGGCCGGTGAGGGTGACGGTGACCGGGGCGCCGGGGGCGTACCGGGCGGCGTTGGTCAGCGCCTCGCGGACCACCCGGTGCGCGGCGTGCGCGGTCAGCTCCGGCAGGTCGGCGGCGTCCGGCGGGTGGTGCAGGCGCACCACCATCCCCGCCTCGCGCGCGCCGTCGACCAGGTCGGCGACGCTCTCCCCGGCGGGGCGGGTGCTGGCCGGCACGTCCGCCTCGCGGAGCACCCCGATGATCCGGTGCAGCCGCTCGGTGGCCCCCGCCACGCTGGCCCGCAGCTCGCCGGCCGCCACCCGGTGTCGCGGGTCCAGGTCACCGGCGACCTCCAGGGCGGCGGCGCGGAGTGCGATCAGGCTCAGCTCGTGGCCGAGGGAGTCGTGCATCTCCTGGGCGATCCGGGCCCGTTCCCGCAGCCGGATCCGCTCGGCGGCGCCCCGCTGCTCGCGTTGCACCGCCTCGGCATGGTCCCAGCCGGCCAGCACCAGCGCCTGCTGCTGCCGCCGGTAGCGGCCCACCAGCCAGGGGAACACCCCGGCGCCCAGCAGCACGCAGCTGAGCAGGAACCAGGTCGCCATGCCGGTGTCCAGCAGCACCAGGTGCAGCACCGTGCCACCGGCCGCCACCACGGCGAAGAGCACCCCGGCGGGGGCGGCTCGTTCCCCGCGCCGCCCGGCCAGGTAGCTGAACACCAGCAGGGCGAAGACGAAGTTGCCGTCCACCACCGAGCCGAGCAGCACCAGCAGCACGGCCACCGCCGGCAGCCGCCGGCCCACCACCACCACCGCGGCGAGCAGCAGCACTGAGCCGACCAGCAGGGGTACGACGTACCGCTCGTAGGGCGGGGTCAGCCGGGCGTACGCCACCGGGGCGGCGAGCCCGGCCCAGAGCGCCACGTCGCCGGCCACCCGGCGGTCCACCCGGCGCCAGATCTCGCGTTCGCGCACGTCGGCCAGGCTACCGACGCCCGGCGGAGCCCGGCACCGACGAAGGTCAGGTGGTCAGCTGATGTCCTCGGCCCAGGCGCGCCAGTCGTCCAGCACCCCGTAGAGGGCGGGGGTGAGCCAGCCGGGGGCGGAGCGGCGGAAGACGCCCGGGTCCATCGCCCCGGCGCCGGCCGGCAGCGCGCCGAGCAGGTTGGGCACCAGGTCGGTGAGGTTGGCCCAGTGCACCAGCTGCGGCTCGGCCGGCCAGGCGCCGATCACCACGCCGGCCGGGACCGCACGCCGCTCCAGCGCCTCCAGGGTCAGCGCGGTGTGGTTCAGCGTGCCGAGACCGGCCCGGGCCACCACCACGGCGGGGGCGTCGAGGGAGACCGCGAGGTCCGCGACCGTCCACGGCTCCCCGGAGGGGCGCAACCCCATCGGTACGAGCAGCCCGCCGGCCCCCTCGATGAGCACCAGGTCGTGCTTGTCGACCTCCTCGCGGATGGCGTCGACGGCGGTGTACAGCTCCAGCGGCTCCAGCTCGGCGACCCGGGCCGCGGCGAGCGGGGCGAGCGGGTCCGGGTAGCTGGCCAGGGTCCGCCCGGTCAGCGGGGCGGCCAGCCGGGTCACCGAGTCGACGTCGCCGGGCTCGCCGGTGGCCGTACCCGTCTGGCCGGGCTTGACCACGGCGACCCGCAGGCCGGCGGCCTGCGCGGCGGCCGCGACCGCGGCGGTCACCACCGTCTTGCCCACCTCGGTGTCGGTGCCGGTCACCAGCACCGCGCCCTTCCACGCTTCGCTCACGGGGCCACCTTCGTTCGCGACTGCGGGGCTCGCAGAACCGGCTCACTCCTCGCGCTCACGGGGCCACCTTCGTTCGCGACTGCGGGGCTCGCAGAACCGGCTCACTCCTCGCGCTCACGGGGCACACTCCACGATGACCTCCAGGGCCCGTTCGAACTCCGCCCGCGGTACCCCGGCGGAGATGGTGAGCCGCAGCCGGGAGCGGCTGTCCGGGGTGGAGGGCGGTCGGAAGCAGCCGACCGCGACGCCACGGTCGCGGCAGTCGGCGGCCCAGGTGGTGGCGGCCTCCGGGCCGGGCGCGGTCACCGACACCACGGCCGCGTCGGGGGCGGAGACGGTCAGCCCCGCCGCGCCGAGCCGGCGGACCGCCAGCGCGGCCCGGTCGGCCAGTTCCGCCCGCAGGTCGTCGCCGGCGCGGGCCAGCGTCACGGCGGCCCGCACGCCGGCCGCCACCGCCGGGGGCAGCGCGGTGTCGAAGATGAACGTGCGTCCGGTCTCGACCAGGTGCCGGACGAACTCGGCCGGGCCGGCGACCACCCCGCCCGACCCGCCGAGCGCCTTGGACAGGGTGGCGGTGATCACCACGTCCGGCTGGCCGGCCAGGCCGGCGGCGGCCACCCCGCCGGCGCCGCCCGGGCCGGTGACGCCGAGCGCGTGCGCGTCGTCGACCAGCAGCAGCGCGCCGTGCGCCCGGGCGACGGCGTGCAGCCGGGCCAGCGGGGCGAGGTCGCCGTCGACGGAGAAGACCGACGCGGTCACCCCGACGGCCGGGCGGCCGGGGGCGGCGGCGAGCGCGGCGGCCACCGCCTCGACGTCGGCGTGCGGGGTCACCACCGTCTCGGCGCCGGAGATCCGGCAGCCGTCGATCAGCGAGGCGTGGTTGTGGGCGTCGGAGACGAGCAGCGTACGGGGCTGCACCAGGGCCCGGACCGCGCCGAGGTTGGCCAGGTAACCGGAGGAGAAGACCAGCGCCCGGTCGGTGCCGAGCCACTCGGCGAGGGTGCCCTCCAGCGCGTGGTGGGCGTCGGTGGAGCCGCGCACCAGCCGCGACCCGGTGGCGCCCAGCCCGTACGCGGACAGCGCCCGCGCCGCGGCGGCGGTGACCTCGGGGTGGGTGGCCAAACCGAGGTAGTCGTTGCCGGCGAGGTCGACCACGGCGTCGTCGGCGGCGCGCGGGCGCAGCGTGCGGGTGAGCCCCGCCTTGGCCCGCAGCTCGGCGCGGCGTTCCAGGGCCGCCAGCCAGTCCGCCACCGTCACCGTCTCCCTCCGCCGCGCAGCTCGCCTCCCCCGGCATCCGGCGCGGAGGAGGTCGTCGGCGAGCAACGCGCCGCCGGGCGAAATTACCACCCGCCGGGCCGGCACCGGCGTGGCGCGGGCCGCGGCACCCGGGTGCCGGTGACGCTCGGCGAGCGCTCGACCTCAGCCGTTTCTCCGCCCCGGGGCGGCCTTGTAGGGTACGAGCCATGCCAGAGATCCTCGACCAGGCCCGTACCCAGGTGCTGGAGAACGGCGTCGGCCTCGACGAGGCCGGAGTCCTCGCCGTCCTGAACCTGTCCGACGAGCACCTGCCCGCTGCCCTCCAGCTCGCCCACGAGGTGCGGATGCGCTGGTGCGGCCCGGAGGTCGAGGTCGAGGGCATCGTGTCGCTGAAGACCGGCGGCTGCCCGGAGGACTGCCACTTCTGCTCGCAGTCCGGTCTGTTCACCTCCCCGGTCCGCTCGGTCTGGCTGGACATCCCCTCGCTGGTCGAGGCGGCGAAGCAGACCGCCGCGACCGGGGCGACGGAGTTCTGCATCGTGGCCGCCGTACGCGGCCCGGACGCCCGGCTGATGAAGCAGATGCGCGAGGGTGTCGCCGCCATCAAGGCGGAGGTCGACATCCAGGTCGCCGCGTCGCTCGGCATGCTCAGCCAGGAGCAGGTCGACGAGCTGGTCGACATGGGCGTGCACCGCTACAACCACAACCTGGAGACCTGCCGCTCCTACTTCCCCAACGTGGTCACCACGCACTCGTGGGAGGAGCGCTGGGAGACGCTGCGGATGGTCCGCGAGTCCGGTATGGAGGTCTGCTGCGGCGGCATCCTGGGCCTGGGCGAGACGGTGGAGCAGCGGGCCGAGTTCGCCGCGCAGCTCGCCGAGCTGGACCCGCACGAGGTGCCGCTGAACTTCCTCAACCCCCGCCCCGGCACCCCGCTGGGTGACCGGCCGGTGGTGGAGGGCAAGGACGCGCTGCGGGCCATCGCCGCGTTCCGGCTGGCCATGCCGCGCACCATCCTCCGGTACGCGGGCGGCCGCGAAATCACCCTCGGTGACCTGGGCACCCGGGACGGCCTGCTGGGCGGCATCAACGCGGTGATCGTCGGCAACTACCTGACCACCCTGGGCCGGCCGGCGACCGCCGACCTGCAATTGCTCGACGATCTGAAGATGCCCGTCAAGGCGCTCTCCGCCACCCTGTGAGGTTGACGTGACCGACGTGGTGCAGCCGGCGGTGACCTGGTGCGACCGCTGCGGCGAGGACGCCACGGCCGGTCCGCACGCTTCGTGCGCGGCGGCCCGGGCGCTGGAGCCGCCGCGCTACTGCGCGCGCTGCCGTCGCCGGATGAAGGTGCAGGTGCTGCCGGTCGGCTGGGCGGCGACCTGCGTGGAGCACGGCGAGCTTCGGGGCTGAGGCGATGCTGCGGGGTCGGAGCGTGATCCTGCGACCGGTGACGGACGCGGACGTGCCCGCCCTCGCGGCGATCCGGGCCACCGCCGAGGTGCGCCGGTGGTGGCGCGGCGGCGACGACCTGGCCGCGGCGGTCCGCGCCGAGCTGGCCGACGACGACCTGATCGCGTACGCCGTCGAGCACGACGCGCGGGTGGTCGGCCTGGTCCAGTACTACGCCGAGCCGGACCCGGACTACCGGCACGCCGCGTTGGACATCTACCTGGACCCGGCGGTGCACGGCTCGGGGCTGGGCGGGGACGCGATCCGCACCCTGGCCCGGCACCTGGTCGCCGCGCACGGCCATCACCGGCTCACCATCGACCCGGCGGCGGCGAACACCGCCGCGATCCGGGCGTACGCGAAGGTCGGTTTCCGGCCGGTCGGCATCATGCGCCGGTACGAGCGCGGCGAGGACGGCACCTGGCACGACGCGCTGCTGATGGAGCTGCTCGCCGACGAACTGGCCGACTG
The DNA here is from genome assembly GCF_018070095.1 of Micromonospora sp. U56. Taxonomy (NCBI): domain Bacteria; kingdom Bacillati; phylum Actinomycetota; class Actinomycetes; order Micromonosporales; family Micromonosporaceae; genus Micromonospora; species Micromonospora sp. U56. The sequence continues at coordinate 9,922 of NZ_JAGPYL010000118.1, read as the reverse complement.
AGCCACCTTCCGGTCACCAGGGCCGCGACCCGGCATGTCCCGATCCGAGGGTCGGCTGTCCGCAACGCCGGCCATCGGCCACCCACCCCACCCGGTTCCACCTGATCAGCGGGTCGACGAGAGCCCGCCGACCAAGGAGGAACCATGTCCCGATCCCCGCGCTGGCGGGACCCGCTGACCGCGCTCGGCCTGGCCGCCGGGCCGGTCGTCGCGCTCGGCTTCACCCGCTTCGCGTACGCGCTGCTGCTGCCGGCCATGCGCGACGACCTGCACTGGACGTACGCCCAGGCCGGCGGCCTGAACACGGCGAACGCCGCGGGTTACGTCATCGGCGCCGGCACGGCGGTGTTCTGGGCCCGCCGGTTCGGCGACCGCGCCGCCTTCGTCGGCACCCTGGCGGTGGGCGCGCTGGCCCTGCTGCTCACCGCGACCACCGCCGACTATTCGATGTTGAACCTGCTGCGCTTCGTGGGCGGTTTGGCCACTGCGGTCGCCTTCGTCCTCGGCTCGGCGCTGGCCGCCCGGGTCGCCACCGGCGACGGGCAGCGCCGGGGCGCGCTGATGGTCGGGATCTACATGGCCGGGGTGGGCGTCGGCGTGGCGCTCTCGGGGCTGCTGGTGCCGGCGGCGCTGACCATGGCCGGAGACGCCGGGTGGCGGTCCGGCTGGCTGCTGCTGGGCGTGGTCGCGGTGCTGGCGGTCGGCCCGGCGGTGTTCGCGGTGCGGCGGGTCGCGCCGGTGACCGGGATCACCCGGGCCGGGCTGCCCCGCGCGGACCTGGCTCGGCTCGCCCCGACGTTCGGCTGGTACGTGCTCTTCGGCGCCGGCTACGTGAGTTACCTGACCTTCGTGATCGCGCTGCTGCGCGACCGGGGCCTCGGCACCCCCGGCGTCGCCGCGTTCTTCGTGGTGCTGGGTCTCGCCTCGGCGGTCGCCACCCTCACCGTGTGGGGGCGGGTGGTCGGCCGGCTGGCGGGCGGCCGGGCCCCGGCGCTGGTCTCCCTGCTGGTGCTGCTCGGCGTGCTGCCGGTGCTGCTGCTGCCGGCCGGGCTGCCCGCGGCGGTGGTGTCGGCGGTGATCTTCGGCAGCTCCTTCATGGCCGGTCCGACGGCGGCCACGGTGCTCGCCCGCCGGGCCCTGCCGGCGAGCGGCTGGACCGCCGGCATCGCCCTGCTGACGGTGGCCTTCTCGGTGGGCCAGGCGGTCGGCCCGCTGCTGTCGGGCCTGCTCGCCGACTCCGGCGGGGTGGAGGTCGGGCTCTGGCTGTCGGTCGGGCTGCTCGCCGCCGCCGGGCTGGTCGCGTTGCGCCAGCGCGACCCCGCCCCGGCTGCCGCGCCGGGCACCGCCGAGCCGGCGCTGGCCGCCCGGCGCTGATCGGGGGGCGGTCAGGCAGGGGCCGTCCCCGGCGCGTCGGCGTCGGGGGCGGCCCGCCCACCGGCCGCGTCGGACGGTGACCGCTGCTCGTCGATCCCGGTGGTGCGGAAGCGGGACCGGTAGGCGCCCGGGGTGATGCCCAGCTCCCGCAGGAAGGTCCGGCGCATCGTCTCCGGCGAGCCGAAGCCGACCCGGCGGGCCACCACGTCGAGGGTGTCGTCGCCGCGCTCCAGCAGCCCCTGGGCCGCCTCCACCCGGACCCGGTCGAGGTACCCGGCCGGCGTGGTGCCCAGCTCGGTGCGGAACAACCGGCCCAGGTGACGCGGGCTGACCCCGGCCAGAGCCGCCAGCCCCGGCAGGTCGTACGGCTGCGCCGGGTCGGCGGCGATGGTGTCCAGCACCCGCCGCAGCAGGTCGTGCCGGGTGCTCGGGGTGGCGGCCCGGACGCTGAACTGGGACTGGCCGCCGGGGCGCTGCATGAAGACGACGAGCTGCCGGGCGACCGTGCGTGCCGTCTCCGGGCCGAGGTCCGCCTCGACCAGGGCGAGGGTCAGGTCGATGCCGGCGGTGATGCCGGCCGAGGTGATCACCCGCCCGTCGGCGATGAAGATCGGGTCGGCGTCGACGGTGACCGCCGGGAAGTGCGCGGCGAGCTGGTCGGCCAGGTCCCAGTGGGTGGTCACCCGGCGGCCGTCGAGGAGCCCGGCCGCGGCGAGGGTGAACGCCCCCGCGCAGACCGACGCGGTGCGCGACGAGCCGGCGGCTAGCCGGCGGACCTGGTCGAGCAGGGGACGGTCGGCGGCCGTGGCCTGCCAGTCCGGCGCACCGGGCACCACCAGCGTGCCGATCGGCCCGGTCACCTCCGGCAGCGCCACGTCGGCGCCGAGCCGGACCCCGGCGCTGCTCACCACGTCCCGGCCGTCGGGAGAGGCGAGCACCAGCCGGTACGTCCCGCCGTGCTCGTTGGCGACGGTGAAGACCTCCAGCGGCCCGGTGACGTCGAGCAGCCGTACCCCGTCGTAGACGACGAAGAGCACGGTGTCACTGCGTTCCGCGGCCGGCACCCCGTCGAGCCTAGCCAGCCGGCCCGCCCGGCGGACCCGTTCACCCGGAGCCGCCGGCGGTGGCGGGCGGAGCGTCCACAGTCCCGTCTGCGTTACATCGACACGCCGCCAACAGGCCACCAATCTGTCGGATTCCCGGATCCGATCCGCCACGTCGTCCCAGCTCAGGCCGATCGCCCGATGTCGCACCTCGAGGCCGTGCGTGGGATCATGTGCCGTCCCCTCTATCGATCCCGGAGGAATACTCATGCCCCAGCGTCGGTACGTGGCGCGCGCGGCTCTTGCCGCGACTGCCGCCACGGCCTGCCTCGCCTTCGCCACCCCGGCCTGGGCGAGCGCCGCTCTTCAGGCGGCCCCCGGCGGCCACAACCCGAGCGGTGACAACGGCACGGTCAAGATCGACGGTGCTCCGTTCAGCGACAAGGTCGACAACCAGCCGCACGTCACCTGCGACTTCGAGCTGGAGTTCTTCAACTTCGACGAGGGTCAGCGGGCGGACATCACGCTGTGGTCGCAGCCGCCGTCCAGCGCGCCGAAAGACAAGGTCGTCTGGTCGGTCAAGGACCGCCTGATCAGCAACGACGCGGCCTCCGGCGCGGAGAACGACCACGACGAGGTCATCAGGATCTCCGCCGACGACCTCGACCTGGCCGGCCTGAAGACCAACGCGAACCAGGGCTACCACATCAAGCTCGACGTCGACCTGACCGACGGCAAGTCCTCGGACGCCAAGCACAAGGTGTTCTGGCTCCAGCCGTGCACCTCCTCGCCGTCGCCGACCCCCTCGTCGCCGATGCCGACGTCCCCGACCAACCCCGGCACCCCGACCAGCCCGGGCGCGCCCGGTGGCGGTGGCGGTGCCGGCGACGACGGCAGCCTGCCGATCACCGGCGTGGCGGCGACCGGCACGGCGCTGACCGGCCTCGTCCTGATCGGCGGCGGTGTGGCGCTGACCATGCTGCGGCGCCGGCGCGACCGGATCACCTTCACCAGCTGATTTTTCCACAGGGGACAGCACCGGCCGTCGGACACCCGTCCGGCGGCCGGTTCCGTGTTCCGGGCGTCCTGTCGCGCGCCGGGCGGGCCGTACGCGGCCGGCCCCGGGGCCATGCCCCGACACGTCGACCGGGCGATCACGCACCGGCAGGTTGAACCGTCCGTCAAGCTCGAACGTACTCACGGGTAACCTCGATCACATCATTCATCGGCATGGATGATCGGAGCGCTTATTACCTGCTCACAACCCCGGTCGGTCCGCTGTGAAGCGCCTGAAGGCCGGCCTGGGGCCGGACCTCGCGTCCTGACATACGAACGTACTGTTGCCGCCCCGCCAAGCCGCGCGGGACAGTACGCGACACCAGCGGTGCCATCGAAGACGCCGCTCCGCCGGTCGACCCTGAGGAGAATCCGATGGCTCTACGACTCGCCGACGGCACCGCCTGGTCGGACACCCTCGCCCGCGCCGTGGCCGCCACGCCGGAGGCCTTCGGGCCCGAGGTCGACGGCGTCACCACCCTGCACAACCTGGTCTCCGGGCAGTGGCAGGCGGTCGGCACGCCGAGCGCGGTGCGCACGCCGGTCGACAACACCGTGCTGGTCAACCTGCCCCGGTTGGACGCCGACTCCGCGCGCGCCGCGGTCGCCCACGCCGCCACCGCGCACCGCGACTGGGCGGCCACCCCGCTCGCCGAGCGCAAGGCGCGGGTCGGCGAGGCGCTGGACGCCCTCACCGCGCACCGCGACCTGCTGGCCATGCTGCTGGTCTGGGAGATCGGCAAGCCGTGGCGGCTCGCCTGCGCCGACGTCGACCGCGCGCTGGACGGCGTCCGCTGGTACGTCGAGGAGATCGACCGGATGCTGGCCGGCGGCCGTGAGCCGCTGCCCGGCCCGGTCAGCAACATCGCCTCGTGGAACTACCCGATGAGCGTGCTGGTCCACGCGGAACTGGTGCAGCTGCTCGCCGGCAACGCGGTCATCGCCAAGACCCCGTCGCAGGGCGGCGCGGTCTGCCTGACCGTGGCGCACGCCCTGCTGCGCCGCGCCGGGCTCCCCGCCACCCTGCTCTCCGGCAGCGGCGAGGAGCTCTCCGAGGTGCTCGTCCGGGCGCCCGAGATCGGCGCGGTCGCGTTCGTCGGCGGGCGGTCCAACGGCGGCAAGGTGGCCGCCGCGCTGCTCGACACCGACAAGCGGCACTTCATCGAGCAGGAGGGGCTCAACGCCTGGGGCGTCTGGAACTTCTCCCAGTGGGACCTGCTCGCCGCGCACCTGAAGAAGGGCTTCGAGTACGGCAAGCAGCGCTGCACCGCGTACCCCCGGTTCGTGGTCCAGCGTGACCTCGTCGACGAGTTCCTCGACATGTACCTGCCAGTGGTCCGCTCCGTCCGGTTCGGACACCCGCTCGCGGTGGACGAGACCTGGCAGGCCGGCGACCCGCTGCCCGAGCTGGACTTCGGCCCGCTGATCAGCGGCGCCAAGGCCGACGAGCTGCGCCGCAAGGTCGACGAGGCGGTACGCGGCGGCGCCGTGCCGCTGCACCGCGGCAAGCTCGACGGCGCGCCCTTCCTCGACGGGCAGGACACCTCGGCGTACGTGGCGCCGGCGGTGCTGCTCGCCCCGCCCGGCCGGTCCCGGCTGATGCACGCCGAGCCCTTCGGCCCGGTCGACACCATCGTCGTGGTGGACACCACCGACGAGCTGCTGGCCGCCATGAACGCCTCCAACGGCGCGCTGGTGGCCTCGCTGGCCTGCGACGACGAGGAGCTGGCCGGCAAGCTCGCGGTGGACCTCCAGGCGTTCAAGGTGGGCATCAACAAGCCGCGTTCCCGGGGCGACCGGGAGGAGCCGTTCGGCGGCCGGGGCGCCTCCTGGAAGGGCGCCTTCGTCGGCGGCGACCTGCTGGTGCAGGCGGTCACCCAGGGCGGCGACGGCCGGCTCTACGGCAACTTCCCGGACTACAGCAGCTACCCGGCCACCTGAGGCGGGGCTAGCCTCGGTCGATGGCACGGATCGAGCAGATCTCGCTGGGCGTGACCGACGACCGCCGCGCCGGCCGGTTCTGGGCCGCGGCCCTGGGATACGTGCGTCGACCGCCGCGCCACGACGGCGACGACTGGATCGTGGTCGAGCCGCCACCCGGGGTCCCCGGCGCGGCGATCGCGATGGACGTCAGCGACAGCCCGGTGGCCGAGTTCCCCCGCGTCCACCTCGACCTGGACGCGGGGGACCGCGACCTCGACGACGAGGTGGCGCGGCTGGTCGCGCTCGGCGCGCAACGGGTCGACTGGCGGCACTACCCGGCCGAGCCGGAACCGGGCCAACTGCCCTACGTCGTGCTCGCCGACACCGAGGCGAACCGGTTCTGCGTCTCGGGTCACCGCCGGGCCGGGTTCTTCTTCGGCTGATCCGGACGGCGTTCCGCCGCGGCTCACCGGGGCCGGTTGCTCCGCGGCTCGCCGGGGCGGCCTTCCTGTACGGCCCGCCGTGACGGCGTTCCCGGGTCGCCGTGGCGGGGCCGCCGCCGACCGCCGGACATGGGCAGGGCCCCCGCACCGGGGGCCCTGCCGATTCACCGTCCTCCGCACCGGAGGTCGGCCCGGTGGCGCCGGGCGACGTGGGTACGCCACCCGGCGCCGGTGAGGGTCGCCCCGCGCCGCCGCCGGGTGCTGGTACCCGGGCCGGCGCGGCCACGACCGGTGTCTCAGCCCGCCCGGTCTCGCCGGGTGGTCGCGTCCGCCTGCCGGGGCAGGGCACGCCGCGCCGGCCCCGCGGGGCGGGCGGCCAGCGGCACCGTCACGGTGAGCAGCGCACCGTCCCGCTCGATCGGCGTCGGCCGCCCGAGCCGGCGTACGGTGCGCAGCATCGGGGTGTTCTCCGCCTGGATGTGCAGCACCACGGCCGCGTACCCGGACCGGCCGGCCTGCCCGAGCAGCCGGCGCAGCAGCGCCGACCCGAGGCCACGGTGCTGCCAGTCGTCGCGCACCAGCAGGGCAACCTCGGCCTCGTCGCCCTCGCCGAGCAGGTTGGCCATCGCGACCACCGATTCCCCCGCACCGGAGCCGGTCGTCGCCACCAGCGTGGTCCCCCGCCTCGGCTCCAGCAGCCGGCGCATCCGGCTGGGCGACGGCAACGCGCCCCCGCCGAGATAGCGACGCTGGCGGCTGCGCGCCGAGCACGCCTGGGGCAGGTCCACCACGCCGGCCAGGTCGTCGACGGTGGCCGGGCGGACCACCAGCTCCCCGCCGTCGGGCAACACCAGGGTCACCCGGTCGGCCGCCCGGCGGGCCGCGGTGGCCGCCAGCTCGACCAGCGCCTGCGCCCGGGCGTACTCCGCCGGGGTGAAGCTGGGCGCCCGCCGGCGCAGCTCGTACGCCCCGCCGCACGGGTCGGCCACCAGCATGCTCGCCGCGCCGACACCGCCGTGCGGGACGGCCGGCGCCGGTCGCCAGGTCACCTCGTCCGCGCCGAGCAAGGCACGCAGCATCTCCCCGGTCGCGTCCGGGTCGCGGACCAGCCGGGTGGCCAGCCCGAGCACCCGGGTCGGCTGGTCCACCAGGCCCCGCGCCTCGCTGCGTGCCACCCAGCAGTCCCGTCCCCGACCCCGTTCCACGGCGGCCACCAGCTCCGCCTCGCCCACCACGTCCGGCGCGTCGACGAGGAAATCGTCGACCGCCCCGGCCTCGGTCGTGTGCACCTGCACGGTGAGGATGTTGACCCCCCGCAACGCGAGACTCGCCGTGAGCACCGACAGGTAGCCCGGCCGGTCGTCCACGGTGGCTCGAATCCGCCACAGCACCATGTCTGCTCCCTTCCCCACCTACGAGACTGCCGGAGGGCTGTTGCCACGCCGTTGCCCGGCGGTGACACCCCGGGAACCGTTGCGCGTGATCAGGTGACGGTGGTCACCGAGGGCGCCCCGACCAGGTCGAGCCGGTCGCCGAGGATCACCGCGCTGGCCCGGACCAGCTGGGCCAGCCGGTCCACCTCGGTGGAGTGGAAGGCGGCCGCGGTGAGCGGCTCGGTGTGCTCGCGCGCGACCACCAGCACCAGGCCGTTGCGGCCGAACGGCGCGATCGCGTAGTGGCTGCCGTCGGCGCCGGTCAGCGCCCGCGCCCGCAGTGGGGTCACCTCGGGCAGCAGCGGCGGCTGGGGCGCCCGCCAGCTCGCGTGCCCCACCGTCGCCGTCCCTCCGCCGGCCCGGGAGGCCCAGTCCATCGGGACGACCGCGGCCACCGCCCAGTCGGCGGCGAGCAGCCCGGGCACCGCGTCGACCAGGATGGCCACCCCGTCGGCGGGGTTCGCGGCGACCTGGGCCAGCAGCTCGGCGTCCTGGCCGGTGGTGGTCGGCGCGCCGATCGCCCGCCAGACCCCGTCCACCCGTACCCCCGAGATGGCGGCCAGACCCGCCATCAACCGCTCCACCCGGGCGACGCCCGGCCAGACCACGGTGAAGTCGTCCACCGCCCGCCCGCCGAGCCGTTCCAGGACGACCACCTGGACGATGTCGGCGCCGGAGACGCCGAGCGTCCGGGCCACCTGGCCGAGCGTGCCGGGACGGTCCGGCAGGGTCACCCGAACTCTCAGCAACATGTCTGTCCCTCCGCTCGGCGGGCCGACCGTGGCGGCCGGCAGGCTGGGCACCAGCCTGCGGGTTGACCATTTCGTCCCTGTTGCAGCGGCATGTCCCGGGGGGAAATCCCCGGCTTGACAAGAAAGCTGAGCTGCCATCAACTATTCGGATGACCGATCCGGCCGTCGACGCGCTCCGGCCGGGAAGTTCTCCGGCCGCCTCCGACACCGCGCCCACCGCCGCCGTGCGGAACGGGTCCCCCCGGGGGCTTGACCTCGACCGGCTCGCCGGCTACCTGGCCACCCACCGGCCCGAGCTGGCCGAGGCGCCGCTGTCGGCCACCCTGATCGCCGGGGGCAAGTCGAACCTGACCTACCTGCTGCGCGTCGGCGAGCGGGAGCTGGTGCTGCGCCGACCCCCGCTGGGGCACGTGCTGGCCACCGCACACGACATGGCCCGCGAGTTCCGGGTGATCTCCGCCCTCGCGCCCACCGACGTGCCGGTCCCGGCGGCGCTGCTGCACTGCGCCGACACCGACGTGCTCGGCGCGCCGTTCTACCTGATGGAGCGGGTCCGCGGCGAGGTGTTCCGCAGCCGCGCCCAGACCGACCCGCTCCGCCCCGAGCAGCGGCGCGACCTGGCCCTGGCGATGATGGACACCCTCGCCGTGCTGCACACCGTCGACCCGGCCACGGTCGGGCTGGCCGACTTCGGCCGCCCCGAGGGCTACCTCGGCCGGCAGGTACGCCGCTGGGCCGGCCAGCTCGACCGGTCCCGCAGCCGTCCGCTGCTCGGCATCGACGAGCTGCGCGACCTGCTCGGCGGCACCGTTCCGGAGGGCGCCAACGCCGGGCGGATCGTGCACGGCGACTACCGGCTGGACAACCTCCTCGCCACCGTCGACCCGGTGTCGGTGTGCGCCGTGCTCGACTGGGAGATGGCCACCCTCGGCGACCCGCTGGCCGACCTCGGCCTGCTGCTGACCTACTGGGACGTGCTGGGCGACAGCGACCTCGCCGCCGGCAACCCGGTCGCCGACGGCCTCGGCCCGCGTGCCGGCTTCCCCACCGGCGCCGAGCTGATCGAGCGGTACGCCGGCCGCAGCGACGTCGACGTCGGGCCGCTGCACTGGCACGTCGCGCTCGGCTGCTTCAAGCTCGCGGTGATCTGCGAGGGCATCCACTACCGGCACACCCTCGGGCAGACGCTCGGCCCCGGCTTCGACCGCATCGGCGACATGGTGGCCCCGCTGGTAGCGCACGGCCTACGCGCAGCCCGGGAGCGGTGACGACGGCGGGTTCGCCACCCGCCCCGCCGAGCCGCTGGACGCCGGCCCAGGCCGTCAGCTCCGCCGGCGCGACCGCCCCGACGAGGCCCACGGGACATCCCGCACCAAGCGCCAGCTCGGCCACCGGACCCCCGCACTCCCCACCCCGCGCGTCACCCGCGCCCCGCGCCTGCACCTTCAGCGAAAGCGTGGCTATTCACGGCCGAACAGCCACGCTTTCTCGGAAAGTGCGCGCATTTGGGAAGTGCGGCGCGCGGAGGCGCGGAGCGGTGGGGTGGGTCAGGCGGAGGCGCGGTGGATGAGTTGGGTGTCGAGGAGGATGTGGGGGGCGGGGATCTCGTCGCCGCGGATGCGGGCGACCAGCAGCCGCGCCATCTGGCGACCCATCTCCTCGACCGGCTGGAAGACGGTGGTCAGCGGCGGGTCGGCCTGCCGGGCGATCGGGGCGTCGTCGAAGCCGATGACGGCCACGTCCTCGGGCACCCGGCGCCCCGCCTCGCGCAGGGTACGCAGCGCGCCGAACGCCATCAGGTCGGAGGCGACGAAGACCGCGTCCAGGTCGGGGCAGACCTCCAGCCGCCGGCGCATCCCGGCAGCGCCGCAGCCCTCGCTGAAGTCACCGTCCGCGAG
>NZ_JAGPYL010000117.1:0-19675 GCF_018070095.1 Micromonospora sp. U56 | reverse complement strand
GCGTACCGCAGGCTGGACCCGGGTCAGCCGCAGCGGGACGCCGGTACGCGCCGCCGCGTCGCGGCCGGCCATCAGGGCGGCGATCCCGCCGGCGTCGACCCCGCCGGCGCCGTCCAGGTCGACCACCACCTCGCGGGGCTGGCCGGTGACCGCCTCCAGCATCACCCGGCGCAGCTGGTCGGCGCCGTCCCGGTCGATCTCGCCACCGACCTCGACGACCACCCGGTCGCCGGTGCGCTTGAGCGCGATCCGGTTCCGGCCGGTCTCGCACTCGGCGGCGCCGTTCTGCCAGGGCGGCGGCGCGTCGGCGAGCATCGCCTGGCGCAGCCAGGTCAGCGCCCGGGACAGCAGCCGGGAGACGTGCATCTGGGAGATGCCGAACCGGGCGGCGATCTCCGCCTGGGTCTGGTTGCCGTAGAACCGCATGGCCAGGATGCGCCGTTCCCGCCAGGGCAGCCGGTGCAGCAACCCGCTGACCGTCACCCGGTCGTCGACGGACTCCAGCGCGTTGTCGGACTCGCCAACCAGGTCGCCGAACTCGGCCGAGCTCTCCCCGCCCACCGGCGCGTTCAGCGAGGCCGGGCTGTAGCCGGCGGCCGACTCCAGCGCGGCGAGGATCTCCTCCTCCGGCGTCTCCAGCCGCGCGGCCAGCTCCGCCACGCTCGGCGCCCGGGACAGCTCGCTGGTCAGCGCCGCGGTGGCCTGCCCGACCTCCAGGATCAGGTCGCGCAGCCGGCGGGGCACGTGCACCCCCCAGGTGCGGTCCCGGAAGTGCCGCTTGATCTCGCCGACGATGGTGATCGCCGCGTACGCGGTGAACGAACCCCGCTCGGGGTCGTACCGGTCGACGGCGTTGACCAGGCCGAGGCGGGCCACCTGCTCCAGGTCCTCCAGCGGCTCGCCGCGCCCCCGGTAGCGGCGGGCCAACCGGCCGGCGAAGGGCAGGGCGAACCGGACGAGGTCGTCCCGGGCCTCCTGCCGACGCTCGGGTGGCAAACCCGCGATCCGGGCCGCATACGCCAGCGCGGCCGCGTCCAGGTCCTCCAGGCCGCGTTCCGTCGGCGGTGGTGTGGTTGTGGTGGTCTGTCCGAACATCCGCGCCTCCCTCAGGAAGGTCCCCCGCCCGGATGGGAGCCGGTCGTGCGCGTGGTCGGGCCACGCACCGGGCCGGAAGTTGGGTCACGTGCCGCGCCGGTGTCACCGGACGCGCGAGAGCGACGACAGCACGCTACGCGGCGTGCTCGGTCCGTCGCAGCGAGCGGTGTTCCCGCTCCGTAGGTACTCAATCACGCGACCCCGGGTTCGCGAGGATGTTTCGGCAGCTCGGTCCGGCGGGTCGGCGGGAAACCGCCGGGCGTCCGGTTTCCCGCCGGATTCAGGAGACGGCGAGCCCCATCGGAGCACCGTCCTCGCGCAGCGCGGCGACCGCCTCGGCCACCCCGAGCGGCGGCGGCACCGGCAGGTCGTACGGTTGGTTGCGGAGCACCTCGGTGGCCCGGCGGGTGGGCACCGAGGCGACCGGGTAGCCCCGGGCGGCGGTGCGGTCGAGCGCCCGGCGGCGGCGGCCGAACGCGGCCACGGCGAGCCACTGGGGCAGCCCGGCGAGGGCGGGCGAGCGCATCCCCGGCGACTCCGGCAGCACGTCCACCGAGCTGAACGGCTCGCTGCCGGCGAGCCACAACTCCACCCCGTCGACGCTGCGCCGGGTGGCGTTCTCGCACCAGTACGGCACCAGCCCCGCCCGCACCACCTGCCACGGGTCGAGCAGCCGGCCGCACTCGACCACCAGCCGGTCGCCGGTCTTGCCGGCCCGCCGCAGCCAGCGCCGGTACAGGTCGGCGACGGCCGCGCTCAGCGCCGTGGGCTGCGGGACGTGCACCTCGTGCAGCCCGTGGCCGTGCCGCCGCCCCCAGTGCCGCGCCCCGTCGACGAAGCCGGGCTCCACCCCGTGCTCGGCGTGCTCGCCGGCGGCGGAGACCTCCGGCGGCTCCCAGTGCCCGCCGTCGCCGCCGGCCGACCGGAGCACCTGGCGCAGCGCGTGCGAGTCGGGGTGGACGTCCACCGGCTCCAGGCCGCTGCCCGGGCAGCCGAGCTGGAAGCTGTGCCCCTGCCCCTCGTCGCTGACCGGCCAGGTGCGCGCGTCGCGGACCACCAGCAGCGACGCGGCGGGCTCCAGGCGGTCGGCCAGGAAGCGGGCGTACGCCCGGGGCAGGGCCTGCCAGCGGGCCACCAGCGACACCGTGGACCCGGCCAGCGCGCCCCGGCTGGCCGGGCAGTGGACCTGGCGCCGGTGCAGCTCGGGGTTGCCGGCCAGCACCCGGGCGGCGAGCGCCGCGCCATGGTCCAGGGCCGCGCGCGGCCGGTCCACCGCGCCGCGGGTCCAGTGCGCGGTCATCTCGAAGGCGGCGGGCAGCCACGGTACGCCCAGGGCGACCGCCAGGTGCACCGCCGAGGCGTGCGGGGAACCGAGCACCACCCCGGGGTACCGGCGGCGGGGGTACTGGTCGACGATCCACCGGGCGACCCGCTCGGCGTCGACCTCGGCGGTCTGGTCCGGGGTGAGCGCGACCCGACTGGCGGCCCGCGCGGCGGCGGCGCGGCGGACCGGTTCGGGCGCCGCGGTGAACCGGGACAGCGGCGTCGACTGGCCGAGGTCGCCGCAGTCGACCCCGCGCAGGGCCCGGGCGGTGGCCGCCACCAGTACCCGGGCCGTGCTGCCCGCGGCGACGACCCGGTCGCCGGCCATGCCGGCGCCGTCTGCCGTCAGCCCCTTCTGCACCTTGGGCACCGGCCCCACCTTGCCTCGTTCGCTCACCACGCGACCCGGCTTCCCGTCCGGATGGGGTCTAAACGGGCATTGGGGGCAATGCTCGGGTGGCCGGCCGTACGCCGGTCCGGGGCGCTCGGGTGAGTCGACGCCCACCGGCGTCCGGCCGCCCCGGCGGGTTTCGGCCGGGCCGGCAGGGGCACATCCGGTCCCATGAGCGCCGAGCACCCCACCGCCGACGCGGCGGCCACCATCACCCCCTACGAGGACGGACCGCTGCTGGTCCGGGGCGACTTCGCGCTGGTCACCCCGGACGGGCGCAGCATCGACGCCCGGCGGGGCACGGTGGCGCTGTGCCGGTGCGGCAAGTCGGCGCTGAAGCCGTTCTGCGACGGCACGCACAAGGCGATCAACTTCCGCGCGGGCACCGACCGGGAAGGCTGACCCACCGCCCGGAGGGGCCCGCTGACCGGCGCAGCCGGCGCGGCGTGGTTGCGGTCGGCTCAGGCGGCCACGGCCACCCGGGAGGGCGCAGGCGGCCCAGCCACCCGGGAGGGCTCGGCGGGGGCCCGCAGCGACGAGCCGCCGGTCGCCCAGCTGTCCAGCAGGTGGCCGGCGAAGAGCCGGTCCACCGCCAGGGCGGCCGCCGCGCCGAACAGCACGTCGGCAGCGAGGCCGGGCTCGGTGCGGACCAGTCCGCCGCACAGGTCGTGCGCTGCGATCTGCTCGTGCACCGCGTCGGCCTCGACGTGCTCGTCGTAGAAGCGGGTGGCCGTCTCGTCCAGCCCGAGGCGGCGCAGGCCGTTGCCGTACCGGCGGTTGGGCAGCGAGGACGCCATCTCGAAGGCGGCGAGGTGACCGAGCAGCGCGCCGCGCAGCCGCCGGTGCAGGCCGAAGAGCGAGATCAGGTTGTTGGTGGTGAGGGTGACGGCGGGCACCCGGTCCAGGTACGCCGCGTACCCGGTGTCCAGGTCGAGCCGGTCCAGGGTGCGGCGGAACAGCTCGGCGTGCATCCGGTCCAGCCGGCCGTTGCCGTACTCGTCCATCTGGATTTCCACCAGCGCGGCCTTGGCCGGACCGCCCAGCCGGGGCAGGGCCCAGCTGTGCGGGTCGGCCTCCCGCAGGTGGTAGATCGACCGGTGGGTGGCGAACTCGCGGAACTGGGCCAGCGTCGCCCGACGCTGCAGCGCGGCGGCCAGCGACGGGCCGTCGTCGGCGGCCACCAGGTCGGCCAGCGCGCGCGGCACCCCGCCGGGCAGCACCGCCGGCAGCGGGCCGACCAGCCGGCGCAGGGCCGCCTCGAAGGGCCGCTCGGCGGCCGACCGGAGCGCCAGCACCGACGGCTGCCACTCCCAGTCCTCGTCCACCCCCTGCCAGCCCCGGTAGTGCAGCTCGTAGCAGAGGAAGAGGGTGAGCTGGAGGTCCTCGTCGACCACGGGGTCCGCCGGGTCGAACTCAGCGCCCAGCCCGGCCGGCAGCTCGTGCGGCGGCCGGCGCAGCGCCTCGATGACGGCGGTGGAGATCGGGCCCCGAGGCTGCGGCAGCGGCGCGGGGCCGTAGCGGCGGTCGACGGAGTCGGACATGGAACCTCCCGGTGACGGCTGGGGGTCTCCTGATGCCCTGCCCCGATTGCCCTAAACGAGGTCCTCCGCCTCCACGGTCATCCGGGTGGCGAGCAACCGTTCGCGGACCCGGCGGGCGGCGTCGCCGTCGGCGAACACCCCCCGCAGGTCGGCCAGCGCCGGTTCCGGCGGGCGCAGCGGCACCTCCGGGTCCACCACCGCCTCCAGCACGCACGGGCGGTCCGCGGCGAGCGCCTCGTCCCAGGCCGCCCCGACCAGGTCCGGCCGGTCGACCCGGACCCCGTGCAACCCGAGCAGCCGGGCCCAGCCCGCGTACGGCACGTCCGGGCGGCGGTGGGTGGGGTCGGTGACCTGCCGGCCGCCGCCCATGCCGGACTGGTCGCGGTTGTTGAGCACCAGCACCACCAGCCGCGGATCCGCCCACTCGTGCCAGCGGTGCGTCACGGTGATCAGCTCGGCGAGGCCGTTGAGCTGCATGGCGCCGTCGCCGAGCAGCGCGAGCACCGGCTGGTCAGGGTGGGCGAGCTTGGCGGCGAGCGCGTACGGCAGCGCGCAACCCATCGAGCCGAGCGTGCCGCAGAGCTGCGCGTTCACCCCGGGCGGCAGCTCCAGGTGGCGGGCGTACCAGTAGATGACCGAACCGACGTCGACGGCGACCGCGCCGCGCCGGGGCAGCCGGTGGGAGAGTTCGTGCAGCACCAGCTGCGGGTTGACCGGCTGGGCGGGCGCCTCGGCGCGGGCGATCGATTCCTGCCGCCAGCGGTCCACCGAGCCCTCGACGGTGGCGCGCCACTGCCGGTTCGGCTGGTCGTGCACCCGGGTTAGCAGCGCGCGCAGTGTCTCGGCGGCGTCGCCGACCAGCGGCACGTCCACCGGGTAGCGGGTGCCGATCCGCCGCCCGTCGATGTCGATCTGGACGGTCCGGGTCTGCCCGGCCATCGGGAAGTAGTCGGTCCACGGGTCGTTCGTGCCGACCAGGAGCAGCGTGTCGGCGCCGCCCATCAGCTGCGCGGCCGCCGTGGTGCCGGCCTCGCCGAGCACCCCGGTGTGGAAGGGCAGCCGCTCGTCCAGCACCGGCTTGCCCAGCAGCGAAACCGCCACCCCGGCGCCGAGCCGGTCGGCCAGGGCCACGACCTCGTCCTCCGCGCCCCGGGCGCCCTGACCGACCAGGATTGCCACCCGCTGCCCGATGGTGAGCAGCGACGCGGCGGCGTCCAGGTCCGCGTCGTGCGGCAGCACCCGGGCCAGCGGCTCTCCCGGCGTCGCGGTCAGCACCCCGGCCGCCTGCGGCTGGAGATCGGGTACGGCGGTCTCCTGCAACTCCCGGGGCAGCACCACACAGGTGGGGCTGCGGGTGGCCGCGGCGGTCCGGAACGCCTGGTCCAGCAGGACCACCACCTGCCCCGGGGCGCGTCCGTACCGGACGAACTGGTTGCACACGTCGCCGAAGAGCCGGCTCAGGCCGATCTCCTCGTGCGCGCCGCCCAGCGGGCCGGTGACGTCCTCCCCGACGATCGCCACCACCGGCTTGCTGTCCAGCTTGGCGTCGTACAGGCCGTTCAGCAGGTGCACGGCGCTGGGACCCTGGGTGGCCAGGCAGACGCCGATCCCACCGGTGAACTTGGCGTGCCCGGTGGCCATGAACGAGGCGGTCTCCTCGTGGCGGGCCGGCACGAACTCCGGGTCACCCCCGGCGGCGTCCAGCGCCTCGACCAGCGGGGCGATGGCCTCGCCCGGGTAGCCGAAGGCGCGGGGCACCCGCCAGGCCCGCAACCGGTCCACCACCAGGTCCGCGACCGTCCGGTCAGCCATTGCCACGCCCGGGGGTGCCGGCGTCGACGTAGCGCAGCACCGCGCCGATCCCGTCGGTCAGGTCGGGTGCCTCGTCCCGGCCGAGGACGGCCAGCTCGGCGTCGGTGCCGACCAGGGCGCGGACCAGGGCCGCGTCGGCGCGGACCTGCTGCGGGTCGCGCACCGCGGCGAGCTGCCCCGGCTCGATGGCGATGTCGGTCGGCTCCGGACCGATCCAGAGCTGACCGGTCGCCGACGGGTCGTCGACGATGAGCATGGTGTCGACCTGGTTGCGCTGCAGGGCGGCCACCACGGCCTCCAGCCCGGCACCCACGTCCTCCTGCATGCCGAAGCGGTCGAGGGCAGCGTTGACGTGCTGCTCGGCGACCTCGGCGATGGCCTGCACGGTGATGTCGTCCATCAGCTGCGGGTCGGCGCCGCCGGCGCGCGCGCCCGCGTCGGTACGCACCATCGCGTCCTGCCAGCGGTCCGGCAGCTGCGCGGCGATCATGCCGGTGGCCCGGACGTCCCCGGCCACCACGACCACCTCCGCGCCGACCTGCTCGGCCAGCTGAACGGTGGCCGCGACGGCGTCGCCGGCGTTGTGGTGCCACGCCTCCATGGCGGCGCGCTGGTAGCGCGACTGCGACCAGCCGCCCGGCTGGACCCGGCGCAGCTGGTAGCTCTCCCGGCCGGCGATCTGCGCCCGGCGGGGCACCCCACCGGCGCTGATCGCGATCGCCTCGGCGCCGGACCGATCGGCCAGCACCCGGACCCAGGCGATCTGCTCGCCCCGCTGGGCGACCAGCGGCATGGTGTGCGGCAGTGCGGACCAGACGGCCAGGTCCTTGAACGGTGGCGCGCTGAGGTACTCGGTGAGCACCACCCGGCCGCCGGTGGCGAAGATCGCCACGCCGTAGTCCCCGGACATCGGGTCGTGTCCACGCACCACCTGCCCGACCGCCTCGACGGTCGCCGCGTCGGCGCCCTGCTCCAGCAGGCGCCCCTTGACGGCCCGCCAGCGGAGGTCCACCTGGGGGTGGGCGTCGTGGGTGTCCCTGGAAGCGTCCAGGTAGACCGAGCACCACGGCCCGGGACGGTCGTAGAGCGGGCGCAGGAAGGACAGCTGCATGCTCAAGACCCCTTTCCAGCTCGGCCGCACGCTTACCCGCGCCGCCGGGGATGTCACCTCGCCGGCACGACCGCGTGACCGGGGTTCATTCACGTCGTTCGACCGGGGCGACCGCTACCATCAGTGCACGTATCCGGACTCTCGGTGGTGGCCATGGACAGCGATCTCCGGCTCCGCGTCGTGCATCCGACGCAGCGGGTCCTCACCGGGCGGGTCGTCCGGTTGCTGGAGGGATATCCCCGCGAGGTGCGGGTCGGCCAGCCGGTGCTGGTGGCGGTGCTGACCGCGGCGAGCGTGGTGGGGCTGCTGATGCTGCTGGTGCGCAGCCTGCTCTCCACCGGCGGCGGGGGCGGCGGCGCGCGGCGCGGCTGGAAGGACCTGAAGAAGGGTCCGGAGTTCCTGGTCACCCCGCTGCGGGTGCGCGACGCCGCCGGCCTGCTCTACGAGGTGGAGCTGCACGGCCACCTGCCGCAGAGCGCGCTGCACCCGGCCGACCACGTGCAGCTGACCCTGCGCCGGCAGCCCGACCCGGAGCTGCCGCCCCGGGTGGAGCGGATCGTCAACGTCACCACCGGGCAGCTGCTCACCCCGCGCACCGCGACCGTCTGGTCGCACCTGGGGCCGCCGCTGCTGCTCCAGGCGCTGCTCGGCGCGTTGCTGCTCGCCGGCGTGGCGGCCTGCTCGGTGGTCACCGGGTGAGGAGTTTCCCGGCCCGCCGCGCCGGGCACCGGGGACGCCATGTCTCCGACTCCGGGCACCACCTGGCCGAGGAGGCGCCGGAGCAGCTCGCCGCGGTGCTGGGCGCGTTCCTGGCGACCGAGGGCGGTTAGCCGACCGGGGTGAGCGGGCGGGCCGGCTCGGGGGCGGTGCGGAGCATGCCCCGCCGCCGGGCCCAGCGCTCGAAGAACAGCGTGGCGAACGGCGGCACGGCGCTGACCAGGGCGACGGCGGTGACCGGCAGGCTCCACCGGTGGGTGCGGGCCATCACCAGCACCAGCAGCCCGTAGGCGACGAAGAGTCCGCCGTGGATCGGCCCGAAGATCTTGACGCCGATCTCGTTGGCCGGCGGGCCGTACTTGACGGCCATGCCGACCAGCAGGGCCAGCCAGGAGCACGCCTCGGCGATCGCCGCCGCCACGAACAGCCGGGTCGTCTTCTCACGCATCGCGCCATGCTAACCAGCCGGGTCGCCCGACCCGGGGCGGAACGGCGGCGGAGGGACGGGGATCACGGAGGCCGCGAATGGGTAGGTAAGAGTCCTTCGGGTCTTCCCCGCCCGCGCCGGAACGTGCGAGGTTTGGGGGAACCAACGGTGACAGGGTGGTGACCAATGGGCGAAGACGTCGGTGCGCGGACCTTCAGCCGAGAGGACCGGGCCCGCTACCGCGAGAAGGTACGCCGCTGCCTGGACGTCTTCGCCGAGATGCTGCGCGAGTCGCGGTTCGACGTGGAGCGGCCGATGACCGGGCTGGAGATCGAGCTGAACCTGGTCGACGAGGAGTCGATGCCGGCGATGCGCAACGCCGACGTGCTCGCCGCCGTCGCCGACCCCTGCTTCCAGACCGAGCTGGGGCAGTTCAACGTCGAGATCAACGTGGCGCCCCGCCGGCTCGCCGGCACCGGCACGGCCGAGTTCGAGGAGCACGTCCGGGCCAGCCTGAACGCGGCGGAGCAGAAGGCCCGCACGGTCGGCGCGCACATGGTGATGATCGGCATCCTGCCCACCCTGCGCCCGGAGCACCTCACCGCCGCCACGCTGTCGCAGAACCCGCGCTACGAGCTGCTCAACGAGCAGATCTTCGCCGCCCGGGGCGAGGACCTGCGAATCTCGATCAACGGGGTGGAGCGGTTGGCCACCACTGCGGACACCATCACCCCGGAGGCGGCCTGCACCAGCACCCAGTTC
This sequence comes from Micromonospora sp. U56, assembly GCF_018070095.1. Classification (NCBI taxonomy): domain Bacteria; kingdom Bacillati; phylum Actinomycetota; class Actinomycetes; order Micromonosporales; family Micromonosporaceae; genus Micromonospora; species Micromonospora sp. U56. The sequence continues at coordinate 10,496 of NZ_JAGPYL010000117.1, read as the reverse complement.
CACCTCCAGGTCAGCCCGGCGCAGTTCGCCGACCACTGGAACGCCGCCCAGGCGGTCGCCGGCATCCAGGTGGCGCTCGGCGCGAACTCGCCGCTGTTCTTCGGCCGGGAGCTGTGGCGGGAGACCCGCATCCCGCTGTTCCAGCAGGCCACCGACACCCGCGCGGAGGAGATCAAGGCCCAGGGGGTACGCCCCCGCGTCTGGTTCGGCGAACGCTGGATCACCAGCGTGTTCGACCTGTTCGAGGAGAACGTCCGCTACTTCCCCGCGCTGCTGCCGGTCTGCGACCCGGAGGACCCGGCCGAGGCGCTGGCCGCCGGCGGGGTGCCGAAGCTGGCCGAGCTGCGGCTGCACAACGGGACCGTCTACCGGTGGAACCGGCCGGTCTACGACGTGCTCAAGGGCCGCCCGCACCTGCGGGTGGAGAACCGGGTGCTGCCGGCCGGGCCGACGGTGCTGGACACCGTCGCCAACGGCGCGTTCTACTTCGGGCTGGTCCGGGCCCTGGCGGAGTCCGACCGTCCGCTGTGGTCGCAGATGTCGTTCAGCGCCGCGGAGGAGAACTTCACCAACTGCGCCCGGCACGGGATCGACGCGCAGGTCTACTGGCCCGGCCTGGGCTACCTGCCGGTGACCGAGCTGGTGCTGCGGCGGCTGCTGCCGCTGGCGTACCACGGGCTGGACCGGTGGGGGGTGGACCCGGCCGAGCGCGACCGGCTGCTCAGCATCATCGAGCAGCGCTGCCTGACCGGGCGCAACGGGGCGACCTGGCAGGTGGAGACCCTGCACCGGCTGGAGTCCGCCGACCACCTGGACCGGCCGGCGGCGCTGCGCGAGGTGGTCCGCCACTACGTGGACCTGATGCACAGCAACCGCCCGGTGCACGAGTGGCCACTGCCCTGAGCGGCGCACCAGGCCCCGGGCCCGTCAGACCTTGAGCACCACCTTGGTGCAGTCGTCCTGCTTCTTCTGGAAGATCTTGTAGCCCTTGGCCGCGTCCTTGAGCGGCATCCGGTGGCTGACGACGAAGCTCGGGTCGATCTCGCCCTTCACGATCCGCGCCAGCAGCGGCCGGGTGTAGCGCTGCACGTGGCACTGCCCGGTCCGCATGATCAGCGAGCGGTTCATGAACGCGCCCATCGGGAACTTGTCCACGAACCCGCCGTACGCCCCGATCACCGAGACCACTCCCCCGCTGCGGCAGGCCAGGATCGCCTCGCGCAGCGCGAAGGGCCGCTCGGTCTCCAGCCGGCCGGCCTGCTTCACCCGGTCGTAGGCGTACATCGCGGCGTTGCCGTGGTGCCCCTCCAGCCCGACCGCGTCGATGCAGGCGTCCGGGCCCCGGCCGGCGGTGAGCCGGTTCAGCTCGTCCAGCACGTCGAGCTGCTCGTAGTTGATCGTCTCCGCGCCGGCCCGCTCGGCGGCGAGCCGCAGCCGGTACGGGTACCGGTCGATGACGATGACCCGCTCCGCGCCGAGCAGCCGGGCGCTGGCGGCGGCGAGGAGGCCGACCGGGCCGGCGCCCCAGACCGCGACCACGTCGCCGGGGGTGATGTCGCACATCTCCGCCCCCATGTAGGCGGTGGGGAAGACGTCGGCGAGCATCAGCGCCTGGTCGTCGGGCACCTCGTCGGGGATCTTGATCGGGCCGACGTCGGCGAACGGCACCCGGGCGTACTCGGCCTGGCCGCCGGCGTACCCGCCGAGCAGGTGGCTGTAGCCGAAGATGCCGGCCGGCGAGTGGCCCATGATCTTCTCGGCGATGCCGGCGTTGGGGTTGGAGTTCTCGCAGACCGAGTAGCGGCCCTGCTGGCAGGAGGCACAGTTGCCGCAGGCGATCGGGAACGGCACCACCACCCGGTCGCCGATGGCGAGGTTGTCCACCTCCGGGCCGACCTCGACCACCTCGCCCATGAACTCGTGGCCGAGGATGTCGCCCTTGCGCTGGGCCGGGATGTACCCGTGGTAGAGGTGCAGGTCGGAGCCGCAGATCGCCGTCGAGCTGATCTTCACGATGGCGTCCCGGGCGTTCATGATGCGCGGGTCGGGCACGTCGACGACCTTGACGCTGTCCTTGCCCGTCCAGGTGGTGGCTCTCATCGTCTTTCCTTCGCGGTGGCGGTCAGCGGGCGGGCAGCGGCTGGGCGGGACGTTGCTTGAGCTGCTGGTGCAGGGTGATCCCCTGCGGGCTGGCGTCGGAGCGGACCACCTCACCGGTCTCCAGCACCTGCTTGAACCGGCGCAGGTCGTCGCGGATCTGCTGCTCCGGCTCCTCGCCGAAGAGCTTCGCCACCGCACGGCCGAGCCGCCCGGCGGGCGGGGCGTACCCCAGCTCCACCCGGACCTCGGTGCCCCGGTCGCCGGGGGCCGGCACGAAGCGGACCCGGCCGGCGTTGGGCACCTGGGCGCCGGGCAGCGACCGCCAGGCGATCAGCTCGTTCGGACGGTCCTCGACGATCTCGGCGTCCCAGCCGACCAGCCGGCCGGCGGGGCCGCGTGCGGTCCAGTGCGAGCGGCGCAGGTCGTCGGCGCGGACGGACTCCAGGTGAGCCATGAAGCGGGGCAGGTTCTCCAGGTCCCGCCAGAACCGGTACGCCTCCGACGCCGGCCGGTTGACGGTGACGCCGACCTCCATGAGGATCAGCCGTTCCCGGGCCCGGCGGGCCCGACCGGCGCGGACGGCGGCGAGCAGGTCGACGACGGCGATGCCGGCGACGACGGCGGTGGTCACAGCGACCCGCCGACGCCGCTCGCCGCACCGGTCCGCCAGCGCCCGGCCGAGCAGGGTCAGGTCGGCCGCGTCCCCGGCCACCCGGGTCCAGGCCCAGCCGCCGGGGCGGCGTCCGGTGAGCAGCCCTGCCCCGTGCCCCAGTTCCCGGGCGGCCACCGCCGGAATGACACCCGCCGCCAGCGGGGAGTCGTCCACCCCGGTCAGCCGGGCCACCGCGCGCGGGGCGAGCAGGCCGCCCGCGCCGAGGGCGAGACTGACCACGCCCAGCAGCCGGGGCAGCCCGGTGCCCCGGCCCTTGCCTTCCAACTCGTCCAGCACCGTCGGTTCGGTCCTGTCCACGTCCGCACCACCGTCGCTCGGCCGTGACCGCCCACGGGGACGGCCCGGCGGCCGGAAGGCCGCCACGCCTGACGCTATGCCCACCAATCGCCCCACGAACCCCGAATCAGCCCGAAACCCGGACGCACCTCCGGGTCAGGCGGTCGGCCGTGCACCGGCCACCGTCCGGCGTGGCACGATCTGGTAGGTGACCGGCAGATCCCCCGAGGCGCAGCGCCTGAGTGACCTCGCGCGGCTGCGCCGGGTCCGCGACCGGATCGACCGCGAGTACGCGCAGCCGCTGGACGTCGAGGCGCTCGCCCGTGGCGCGAACATGTCGGCCGGGCACCTCAGCCGCCAGTTCCGGCAGGCCTACGGCGAGTCGCCGTACTCCTATCTGATGACGCGGCGCATCGAGCGCGCCATGGCGCTGCTGCGCCGCGGCGACCTGAGCGTCACCGAGGTCTGCTTCGCGGTCGGCTGCTCGTCGCTGGGCACCTTCAGCACCCGCTTCACCGAGCTGGTCGGTGTGCCGCCGAGCACCTATCGGGCCGAGCAGGCTCCCGCGACGGCGGAGATGCCACCGTGCATCTCGAAACAGGTGACCAGACCGATCAGGAATCGAGAAGCACGGGTCACGTAGCCGCAACTAGCGTGACCGCCATGAGCGTCAGGATTCACCACGCCTTCATCCCGCACACCGACGCGGACGCCACCCTGGCCTTCCGCGACCCCACGGGCACCCTCACCCGGATCAACGAGCTGCATCGAGCCGTCCGGCTTCCGACGCGCGGTGACGGTGCCCGACCACGAGCTGATACGCGACGACCGCCGGCTGGTCTGACGCCTCGGCGGGACGCGCCGGGTGGCCGCGGCCGCCGGGGCGGCAGGGCCGGAGCAGCCTGGATACCGTGGTTCCTGCGCCGAGCGTGACGCCGACGGAGCCCGCGAAGCGGCCCCGCCACACAGATGGAGACACGATGAGCATGGCCACGAGGACGGACCCGCGGTCGCCCGCGCCGCACGTTGCCGACAGCCACGATCTGATCCGCGTGCAGGGCGCGCGCGAGAACAACCTCAAGGACGTCAGCATTGAGATCCCGAAGCGCCGGCTGACGGTGTTCACCGGCGTCTCCGGCTCGGGCAAGAGCTCGCTGGTGTTCGGCACGATCGCCGCGGAGTCGCAGCGGATGATCAACGAGACCTACAGCGCCTTCCTGCAGGGCTTCATGCCGACGCTGGCGCGGCCCGAGGTCGACGTCCTCGACGGGCTGACGACCGCGATCATCGTCGACCAGGAGCGGATGGGCGCCAACGTCCGGTCCACGGTCGGCACCGCCACCGACGCCAACGCGATGCTGCGGATCGTCTTCAGCCGGCTCGGCCAGCCGCACATCGGATCGCCCCAGGCGTTCTCCTTCAACGTCGCCTCGATCAGCGGGGCGGGGGCGGTCACCGTCGAGCGCGGCGGCAAGACCGTGAAGGAGCGGCGCAGCTTCGCCATCACCGGCGGCATGTGCCCGCGCTGCGAGGGCATGGGGTCGGTCACCGACTTCGACCTGTCCGCGCTGTACGACGACAGCCTGTCGCTCAACGAGGGCGCGCTCACCATCCCCGGCTACAGCATGGACGGCTGGTTCGGCCGCATCTTCCGCGGCTGCGGCTTCTTCGACCCCGACAAGCCGATCCGCAAGTACACCAAGCGGGAACTGCACGACCTGCTCTACAAGGAGCCGACCAAGATCAAGATCGAAGGGATCAACCTGACGTACGAGGGGCTGATCCCGAAGATCCAGAAGTCGTTCCTGTCCAAGGACGTCGACGCGCTGCAGCCGCACATCCGCGCCTTCGTGGAGCGGGCGGTGACGTTCACGACCTGCCCCGAGTGCGACGGCACCCGGCTGAGCAAAGAGGCCCGGTCGTCGAAGATCAAGGGGAAGAACATCGCCGACGTCTGCGCGATGCAGATCAGCGACCTGGCCGACTGGGTCCGGGGGCTCGACGAGCCGTCGGTGGCCCCGCTGCTCGCCGGGCTGCGACACCTCCTCGACTCGTTCGTGGAGATCGGGCTGGGCTACCTCTCGCTCGACCGGCCCTCGGGCACACTGTCGGGCGGCGAGGCGCAGCGCACCAAGATGATCCGCCACCTCGGCTCCTCACTCACCGACGTCACCTACGTCTTCGACGAGCCCACCGTCGGGCTGCACCCGCACGACATCCAGAAGATGAACGACCTGCTGCTGCGGCTGCGGGACAAGGGCAACACGGTGCTGGTCGTGGAGCACAAGCCGGAGACCATCGCGATCGCCGACCACGTCGTCGACCTCGGCCCCGGCGCCGGTACGGCGGGCGGCACCGTCTGCTTCGAGGGCACCGTCGAGGGGTTGCGGGCCAGCGACACCATCACCGGCCGCCATTTCGACGACCGGGCCGCTCTCAAGGAGAAGGTGCGCACGCCCACCGGCACCCTGGAGATCCGCGGCGCCGCGACCCACAACCTCCAGAACGTCGACGTCGACATCCCGCTCGGGGTGCTCACCGTGGTGACCGGCGTGGCCGGCTCCGGCAAGAGCTCCCTGATCCACGGCGCGGTGTCCGGGCGGGACGGTGTGGTGGCGGTCGACCAGACCGCGATCCGCGGGTCCCGCCGGAGCAACCCGGCGACGTACACCGGGCTGCTCGAGCCGATCCGCAAGGCGTTCGCGAAGGCCAACGGCGTGAAGCCGGCGCTGTTCAGCCCCAACTCCGAGGGCGCCTGCCCCACCTGCAACGGCGCCGGCGTCATCTACACCGACCTGGCGATGATGGCCGGGGTCGCCACCGTGTGCGAGCAGTGCGAGGGGAAGCGGTTCCAGGCGTCGGTGCTGGAATACCACCTCGGTGGCCGCGACATCAGCGAGGTGCTCGCGATGTCGGTAACCGAGGCGGAGGAGTTCTTCGGCGCCGGGGAGGCGCGGATCCCCGCGGCGCACGCGATCCTGCAGCGGCTCGCCGACGTCGGGCTCGGCTACCTCAGCCTCGGCCAGCCGCTCACCACGCTCTCCGGCGGCGAGCGGCAGCGGCTCAAGCTGGCCACCCGCATGGCCGAGAAGGGCGGCGTCTACGTCCTGGACGAGCCGACCAGCGGCCTGCACCTCGCCGACGTCGAGCACCTGCTCGGCCTGCTCGACCGGCTCGTCGACTCCGGTAAGTCGGTCATCGTCATCGAGCACCACCAGGCCGTCATGGCGCACGCCGACTGGATCATCGACCTCGGCCCCGGCGCCGGCCACGACGGCGGCCGGATCGTCTTCGAGGGCACCCCCGCCGACCTCGTCGCCGCCCGCTCCACCCTTACCGGCGAGCACCTCGCCGCCTACGTCGGCGCCTGACCGCGCCCCTACCCTGTCGGACGCATCCGGTTGACGGCGGCCGGGCCGAGGTGATCTCGGCCCCGCCGCCAGCCGGCAGGACGTGGCGCGGCGGGATGTCTTGTTCGAGGGCCGGGGAGGTCGAATGACCGTGTTCGCGTGTGCGGGCTGCGGTGCCTTGCTGACCGTGCCAGTGTCGCGGGTAGCGCTTCCGGTCCACGCCGGCCAGAATTACGGCCACGCGTTGCTCGGCGTGCTGATGGAACCGGGGACGTACGCGGTGGATCCCGATCCTTTCGGACCGCCGTGGCGGCCCTGGGCCGAGGTCGGCGCGGCTGAGGCGGAAGCCCGTGGCGTGTACGCGCCGGTGTGTGCGCTGTCCTGGGGGCCGCGGGGAGCTGTCGTGGTCGCACCGGGCGACGTCCGCGGGACCGTCTTCATGTCGGAGCGGTGCGACGGCTACTGCCGCGGCTTGGACGGCCGGGACGGCCCCAATCTGGCGTGTGCCCAGTGCGGACGACCGGTGGCGACCCGCATCGACGACTGCTCGCTCTGGCAGGCGGTGTGGCTGGACCCGGGGGCGGTCCACCGGGTCACCGCGGATGCCTCCCCGCGTCAGGCCGTCGGCTGGGAGGATCTGCGAGAGCACCGGCCCGGTATACCGCCGGTCGAACCGCCCGGGCAGTGGAATCCGGTCTGGGAGGCCGCCGTCGCAGCAGCGCTGGCCCACCTGCTGGCCGTGTCGGCCGGCACCCGGGTAACCGTCCCCGACGGTCTTGTCGCCGACACCTTCCGCCCTGCCCTCGACGCTCTGCTCCCGCCGCGACCGCCGGCCAGGACCCTGGCCCTGGCCGGACCGGGCCTGCCTGCCGTCACCACAGACATCGCCCTCGTCCCGCAACATCCGCAGACCGGCGAGCGCTGGGCGCTGTCCCAGGCAGCGGACGTGGTCCCTCTGTCCTGGGACATCTGGTCGTACCTGGCCTTCCACCACGACCGCAGGCCCGTCCCCGGAGCTGGCGCGATGCCCGAGGACGCCCGTCGGGACGACCCGCCGCCGCTGACGCCGGGGCGATTCCGACCCGACTGGGCCGTGTTCCTCTTCACGTTGGCGCGGCTGCCCGAGGTCCGCCAGCCGTGGCTGCGCGACATCTACGACCACGTGAACGGCCGCCCATACGCTTCTCCCTTCTAACGCCGGCAAACTGCGCAGCGTCCTGGCCTGGCGTGACGAGGACGAACACCGTGCCAGTGGTCGTGTCAGGGGCGTGTCAGGCCGGTGACAGGTCGGCCGCCGATGGTAGGCGCATGACAAGTTCAGCGATTGAGGTTTCCGGGCTACGAAAGGCATTCGGGGACAAGACCGTGCTCGACGGCATCGATCTGGATGTTCGTGCCGGCACAGTTTTCTCCCTGCTCGGTCCGAACGGAGCGGGCAAGACGACGACGGTGAACGTGCTGACCACGTTGATGAAGGCCGACGGTGGGACGGCACGGGTTGCCGGGCATGACATCGCGACCGAGACCAGGGCGGTGCGCGCGGTGGTCGGGGTCACCGGTCAGTTCGCGGCGGTGGATGAGCTGCTGACGGGCCAGGAGAACCTGCGGTTGATGGCGGATCTGAAGCGGATGGGCTCCGGCGCGGGCCGACGGGTCGTCACCGAGTTGCTGGAGCGCTTCGCTCTGGTGGAGTCGGCGCAGAAGTCGGTGTCGACCTATTCCGGGGGCATGCGCCGGAAGCTGGATCTGGCGATGACGCTGGTCGGCAAGCCACGGATCATTTTCCTGGACGAGCCGACGACCGGACTGGATCCGCGCAGCCGGCGCACGATGTGGGAGATCGTCCGCGAGCTGGTGGCCGACGGCGTGACCATCTTCCTCACCACCCAGTACCTCGAGGAAGCCGACCAGCTCGCCGACCGGATCGCGGTACTCCACCAGGGCCGCCTGGTCGCCCAGGGCACTCCCGACGAGCTCAAACGCCAGGTCCCCGGCAGTCATGTCCGGCTTCGGTTCACCGACGTCGTCGAACTCGACGCGGCCGCGCGGGTCCTCACCGATGCGACGCGGGACGACGAGGCACTGGCCCTGCGGGTTCCCGGCGATGGTGGCACGAGATCGCTGCGGGCCCTGCTGGACCGGCTCGACGAATACTCGATCCGTGCCGAAGAGCTCTCCGTCCACACCCCGGACCTCGATGACGTCTTCCTCGCCCTGACGGGCCGCACCCACACCACGGAGGTGGTCGCGAAATGAGCACCAAGTCCCATGCGATGGTCATGTTGCGTCGCAACTTCAAGCACATCGCCCGGAATCCGACCTCGGTGTTCAACGCGGTCCTGATGCCGATCGTGATCATGTTGATGTTCGTGTACATGTTCGGCGACGCCTTCAACGTCGGTGTCGACTACATCGACTACGCGACGCCGGGACTGATGCTGTTGGCCGTCTGTTACGGGCTGGGGGCCACCGCCACGTCGGTGAACTCCGACATGACGAAGGGCATCATCAACCGGTTCAAGGTCATGGACGTCTCCCGTGGTGCGGTGTTGACCGGTCACGTCGTCGCCAGTCTGCTGACCAATCTGCTCGCCATCGGGGCGCTCGTCGGGGTGGCCTTCCTGCTGGGATTCAGCCCGGCGGCGAGTGCCCTCGACTGGCTCGGCGTGGTCGGCGTCGTCGTGCTGCTCGGTTTCGCGGCCGGCTGGCTCACGGTCGCCCTGGGACTGGCGGCGAAGTCTCCGGAGACGGCGGGTCTGGCCTCCGTGCCGCTGGTCATGCTGCCGTTCTTCAGCAGCGCGATCGTACCGGCGGAGAAGATGGGGCCGGGCCTCCGGCAGTTCGCGGAGTACCAGCCCTTCACGCCGATCATCGAGACCATGCGCGGGTTGCTCAACGGCGCGCCGTCCTCCAGCGACGCGATCACCGCCGTCGCCTGGTGCGTCGGCATCGCTCTCGTCGGCTACCTGTGGGCGCGTTCCACCTTCACGAAGCGCGCGTGACCTTCCGGGCGAGGGCCTTCCGAGGACCGTGATCGGGCTGACCCCGAAGCCGCCGGCGACGAACTGGCCCGGCGCGCGCTCGCGTCCGACGAGCGCGCGCCGTGGGCGTGCGGACCGATGCTTCACCCGGCTGGGGCGGCGGAGCCGCCCACCAACACATCACGTATGAGACAACAGGAGAGGCGTCATGCCCACATTCGCCACGCCAGGACCCATCGTCGCCACCGTTGTTGTCGCCGGTGCTCAGGTGCGGGTCACCGCGAGCGACCGGACCGACACCGTGGTGCTGGTCGAACCCATCGACAAGGCGAGCCAGTCGGACGTCAGGGTGGCCGAAAAAACCAAGGTCGACTTCACCGGCGGTCAGCTGTCGGTCAAGACGACCGCCTCCGGGAACAAGGACGGTTCGGTCGCCATCACGATCGACCTGCCCGCCGGCTCCAGCCTGGTTTCGTACCTGGCGCACTCGGATGTGCACGCCGACGGCCCATTGGGAGAGTGCGAGCTGCACATGGCATCCGGTCGCGTCCAGCTCGATCGCATCAACGCGCTGCAGGCGAACATCGCGGCCGGTGAGGTCACGATCGGCCACATCGCCGAGCGCGCCACCATCGACGGCAGCACGTTCGCACTGCGGATCAGCGAGGTCCAGGACACCGTCAAGCTCTCGAGCTCCGGCGGGCAGATCTGGATCGGCCACGCCTCGGCCGACCTCGACCTCAGCAGTGGCAGCGGCGGTTTCGACATCGACCGCGCCGACGGCAGCGTCACCGCCAAAACGGGCGACGGCGTCATTCGGATCGGCCGGTTGACCAGCGGTCGGGCGGAGCTGGCGAACCACTCGGGAAACATCGAGGTCGGCATCAGCGAGGGCACCGCTGCCCGGGTGGACGCCAACAGCAAGCGAGGGTCGGTGCGCAACTCCGTACCGCCCCAGGAAACCCCTAATGGGAGGCGTCGGGTTGGCCGGGAGGCAGACTCGATGTCCGGTAGCCGCGGGCGAGTGAGCACTTCCACCCCTTGGACCGGTGAGTCCTAGGGTCAGACCGTGCCCTTGCCCGTGGTCGGGAGATGAACGGCTGATGGGATGTCGTG
>NZ_JAGPYL010000116.1:0-19881 GCF_018070095.1 Micromonospora sp. U56 | reverse complement strand
GCTACCAGCAGCTCCACCAGGCCTGGCTGCGCCAGCGGGAGGAGCTGACCCGGCTGGGCGCGCTGCTGAAGTGGACCGAGGAGCTGCTGACCTCGCGGGAGCGGGCGTTGCGCCGGGCCGACGCCACGATCAACCTGCTCAGCGGTTCGCTGAGCTACCGGGTGGGCCGGCTGGCGATCACGCCGGCTCGGCTGGCGAAGCGGGGCGCCCGCGCGGCCAAGCGCCGCGCCCGGGAGGCGCTGAACCAGCGCGGGCCGCGGGAGGAGCAGCAGTGAGCGCCGAGCCTTCGGGCGCGGGCGGCGCCGCCTCCCCGACCAGCGCACCGGCCCTGGCCGGGCGGTCGGGTGAGGCGCGGATCGTGGGGATCGTGCAGGCCCGGATGGGCTCGTCCCGGCTGCCCGGCAAGGTGCTGCGCCCGCTGGCCGGGCGCAGCGTGCTCGGCCGGGTGGTCCGGGCCGCCCGGGACAGCGGCGTGCTCGCCGACCTGGTCGTGGCGACCAGCACCGACGCCGTCGACGACGCGGTCGCGGCCGAGTGCGACCGGCTGGGCGTGCCGTGCCACCGGGGCCCGGTCGACGACGTGCTGGGTCGCTTCGTCGGCGCCCTGGACACTTACCCCGGTGACGCGGTCATGCGGTTCACCGCCGACTGCCCGCTGCTCGACCCGGAGATCATCACACTGGTGGCGTCGGTGTACCGGGCGGTGCCCGGGCTCGACTACGCCAGCACCTCGATCGCCCGTACGCTGCCCCGCGGGCTGGACGTCGAGATCATCCGGGCGGACGCGCTGCGCACCCTGGACCGGCTCGCCACCGACCACCACCGGGTGCACGTCACCTCGTACGCGTACACCCACCCGGAGCTGTTCCGGGTGCTCGGGGTGACCCTCACCCCGGACCGGTCGGCGCTGCGGCTCACCCTCGACACCGAGCAGGACTGGGCGCTGGTGCGCGCGGTCACCGACCACTTCGGCGACGTCAGCGTGCCGCTGGCCAAGCTCGCCGACTGGCTGGACGGCCAGCCCGCCCTGCGCGCCCTCAACGCCGACGTACGCCAGAAGCTCCTGGAGGAGTCCTGAACCCGCCACGGATCGGGCTGCGCTGCGACGCCGGACCCCGGCGCGGCGTCGGGCACCTGGTCCGCTGCCTGGCCCTCGGCGAGGAGTTCCTGGCCCGGGGGGCCCGGGTGGAGCTGTTCGGCACCGTCGAGCGGGTCGGCTGGGCGCAGGCGCAGCTGGCGGCCCGGGGCATCCCGGCGCACCCGGGCCCGGACACCCCGGCCGGGCTGGTCGAGGCGGCCCACCGGCACCGGCTGGACGCGATGGTGCTCGACTCGTACGAGCTGGACCCGGCCGGCGCCGGGGCGCTGCGCGCGGCGGGCGTGGTCACCCTGGCGGTGGTCGACGGCGACACCCGGGGGCAGGACGCCGACCTCTACCTGGACCAGAACTTCGGCGCCCGGACCGACGCGCCCGCCGGGCGGCTGCTGGCCGGCACCCGGTACGCGCTGCTGCGCGACTCGGTGATCGGCGCCCGGCCGGCCGCCCCGAGCCAGGCCGCGCCGGTGGACCGGCCCCGGGTGCTCGCCTTCTTCGGCGGGACCGACGCGCTCGGCGCCGCCCCGCTGCTGACCCGGGTGCTGCTCGCCACCGGGCACCCGATGGAACTGACCGTGGTGGTCGGCCGTCCCGACGTCGAGGCGGAGCTGGCGGCGCTGACCCCCGGCCGGGGCCAGTCGCTGCGTCCGGTCCCGCCCACCGACGAGCTGCCCGCCCTGATCGGGGCGGCGGACCTGGTGGTCAGCGCCGCCGGCACGTCCACCTGGGAACTGTGCTGCCTGGGCGCGCCGTCGGCGCTGGTCTGCGTGGTGGGCAACCAACGCGAGTCGTACCGCCGGGTGGTGGACCACGGGCTGGCCGCCGGCCTGGGCGAGCTGCCGGAGCTGGCCGGGGCCGGGGTGGCCGGGCGGGCGGCCCGGGCGGCGGCCGGGCGGACCCTGACCGGCCTGCTCGGCTCCCCCCGGCGGCGGGCCGCGCTCGCCGCCCGGGCCTGGGCCACCGTCGACGGGCGCGGCCGGGCCCGGGTCGCCGACGCGCTGCTCGACCTGGTCCAGCGCGGCGATCGTACGCCTGTACTAAACCGCTGATAGGGTGGCGGCATGACGCAGGCCGCCTACCAGCCGTCGATGCTCGACCTCGCCGACGCCGGTCCGTCGCTCGGGCCGCTGCCGGGCGCGCTGCGCCGGCACGTGCTCACCCGGGGCGCCTGGGTCGACCACCTCCCCGGCTGGGTGCGCGGCTCCGACGCGGTGCTCGACACCCTGCTGGCCGAGGTGCCCTGGCGCGCCGAGCGCCGCACCATGTACGACGCCGAGGTCGACGTCCCCCGCCTGCTCTGCTGGTACGCGGGCGGCCGCCCGCTGCCGCACCCGGTGCTGACCGAGGCCCGCGAGGCGCTGACCCGGCACTACGCCGCCGAGCTGGGCGAGCCCTTCGTCACCGCCGGCATGTGCCTCTACCGCGACGGCCGGGACAGCGTCGCCTGGCACGGCGACACCCAGGGCCGGTCGGCGCACACCGACACCATGGTCGCCATCGTCTCGTTCGGCTCGCCCCGGCCGCTGCTGCTGCGCCCGCGCGGCGGCGGCGCCAGCCTGCGCTTCCCGCTCGGGCACGGCGACCTGGTGGTGATGGGCGGCTCCTGCCAGCGCACCTGGGAACACGCCATCCCCAAGACCGCCCGCCCGGTCGGCCCCCGCGTGAGCGTCCAGTTCCGCCCCACCGGCGTCGCCTGACCCACCCCTCTCGGGCCCCCACCACCGGCCTCGCGCCGGCCTCCCGCTGTTGATCAAGAAGTTTGCGTCTGAAATCCGCGCCGCCCTGACGCAAACCTCTTGATCACCGCCCGTGAAAGCCACCCCCCACGCCGCCCCGAACCCGAACTCCGACCCCCTCCCCTCCCCCTCTCGCCTCGGTGATCATGAAGTTATTGCCGCGACACGCCGGGGGCAGGGCAACAACTTCATGATCAACGCGGGGACACGGGTACGTGGGGGCGCGGGGGATGCGGAAGGGGCCCGGAGGCGTCAGCCTGCGGGCCCCTTGCGCGTGCGGGTCAGCGTTCGATGAGGTGGCCGAGGACCGTGGGGCCGAGCATGACGGCGAAGCCACTGCCGTCGCGGCGCGGGTCGGCGGGAGGCAGCTCCACCGGGTCGCCGGTGGCGGTCGCGCCGACCGGCCGGGCGCCGACCCAGGCGACCACCAGGTCCGTCTCGCCCTTGAGGAACCGCTGCGCGCGCACGCCGGCGGTCGCCCTCCCCTTCGCCGGGTACGCCCCGAACGGCGTCACTTTGACCGTCGCACCGGTGGAGGTGACCACCATCGGCTCCCCGTGCCCGGGGTCGTCGGTGCGGACCGCCCCGAACCAGACCACCCGCGCCCCGTCGGGCACGTTGACGCCGGCCATGCCGCCGCCCTTGAGCCCCTGCGGGCGGACCAGCGTGGCAGCGAAACGCAGCAGCGACGCCTCCGAGGTGATGAAGGTCAGCGCCTCCTGGCCGTCGGTGAGCCAGGTCGCCCCGACCACCTCGTCCCCCTCGCGCAGGCCGATCACCTCGAACTCGTCCGAGCGGACCGGCCACTCCGGCGCACAGACCTTGACCACGCCCTGCCGGGTGCCGAGGGCCAGGCCCGGCGAGCCCTGCGCGGCCGCCCCGAGCGGGGCCAGGCCAACCACCGTCTCGCCCGCCTCCAGCGGCACCAGCTCGGCGGCCGACATGCCGCCGCGCAGCGAGACCGTGCCGGCCTGCTCCGGCAACACCGGCAGCGGCAGTACGTCGATCTTGAACGCCCGGCCGGCGCTGGTCACCAGGAGCACCCGGCCCCGGGCCGTGGTGTGCACGACGGCGCGTACCGTGTCGTGCTTGACCCGGCCGTTGCGCCGGCGCCCCTCGGCGGCCTCCTCCGACTCGGCCGCGGTGCGGGCCACCAGCCCGGTCGCGGAGAGGATCACCTGGCAGGGGTCGTCGGCCACCTCCAGCGGGCCGGCCGGCACCGACGCCGCCAGCACCTCCTTGAGGTCGCCGTCGACCAGGGTGGTACGCCGCGGCGCGCCGAACTGCTTCACCACCGCCGACAGCTCGTCGGAGACGACCTTCTTCAGCACCTTGTCGTCGTCGAGGATCTTGGACAGCTCGGCGATCTCCCCGCGCAGCTTCTCCTGCTCGGCCTCCAGCTCGATCCGGTCGTACTTGGTCAACCGGCGCAGCGGAGTGTCCAGGATGTAGGTGGCCTGGATCTCGGAGAGCTTGAACTTCTGCATCAGGCCGTCCTTGGCCGCCTGAGCGTCGTCGCTGGCCCGGATCAGCTTGACCACCTTGTCGATGTCGAGCAGGGCGATCAGCAGACCGTCGACCAGGTGCAGCCGCTCCTCGCGCTTGCGCCTGCGGTACGCGCTGCGCCGGGTGACGACCTCGTAGCGGTGGGCCAGGAAGACCTCCAGCAGCGCCTTCAGCCCGAGGGTGCGCGGCTGGCCGTCGACCAGCACCAGGTTGTTGACGCCGAACGACTGCTCCAGCGGGGTCAGCCGGTAGAGGTCGGCCAGCAGCGCCTGCGGGTTGACCCCGACCTTGCACTCGATGACCAGGCGGGTGCCGCTCTCCCGGTCGGTGAGGTCCTTGACGTCGGCGATGCCGGTCAGCCGCTTGGTCTTGGTGACCTCGTTGGTGATCGCCGCGATGACCTTCTCCGCGCCGACGCCGTACGGCAGCTCGACGACGGTGATCGCCTGCCGGCCGCGGCTGCCCTCGAGGGGGCCGATCGCCACCTTGCCGCGCATCCGCACCACACCGCGTCCGCTCTCGTACGCCCGACGCACCTCGTCCAGGCCGAGCAGCAGACCGCCGGTCGGCAGGTCCGGGCCGGGAACGAACTCCATCAGCTTGTCGAGGTCGGCGTCCGGGTGGTTGATCAGCCAGCGGGCGGCGGAGACCACCTCGCCGAGGTTGTGCGGGATCATGTTGGTCGCCATCCCGACCGCGATCCCGGAGGCGCCGTTGACCAGCAGGTTGGGGAAGGCGGCCGGCAGCACGGTGGGCTGGGTCAGCGAGCCGTCGTAGTTGGGCTCGACGTCGACGGTGTCCTCGCCCAGCTCGCCGACGAGCAGCATCGCCTCGCGAGACATTCGCGCTTCTGTATATCTCGACGCGGCCGGTCCATCGTCCGGGCTTCCAAAGTTTCCATGCCCATCGATGAGCGGCGCGTTGAGCGAGAAGTCCTGGGCCATCCGCACCATCGCGTCGTAGATCGCGGTGTCGCCGTGCGGGTGGTAGCGGCCCATCACGTCGCCGACTACTCGTGCGGACTTCACGTGCGACCGGTCGGGGCGGAAACCCGCCTCGTTCATCGCATAGAGGATGCGCCGGTGCACCGGCTTGAGGCCGTCGCGCGCGTCGGGCAGGGCGCGGGAGTGGATGACCGAGAAGGCGTACTCCAGGTAGGAGTCGGAGACCTCGGTGACCAGCGGGTTGTCGAAGACCCGCGCGCCGGCCTGGTCGAAGGCGGACAGGTCCACCTTGGCGCGGTCTTCCTTGCGGCGTGCCATCGTCAGCTTTCCCCTCGAACGGACCCGGTGCTCATGCGTCGATCGCTTCCCGGTCGACCCGGCCGGAGGAGTCGATCAGCCAGTTGCGACGCGGCTCGACCTTCTCCCCCATCAGCAGTTCGAGGATCCGCTCGGCGGCGTCGACGTCGTCGAGGGTGATCCGGCGGACCGCCCGGGTGGCCGGGTTCATCGTGGTCTCCCACAGCTCGTCGGCGTCCATCTCGCCGAGACCCTTGAAGCGCGGGATCGGGGTCACGATCTGCTTGCCGGCCTTCTCCAGCTTGCGAACCGTCGCCTCCATCTCGGCCTGGGTGTAGGTGTAGATGGTCTGCGGGTTGCGCCCCCTGGTGGTGATCTTGTGCAGGGGCGGCATCGCGGCGAAGAGCCGACCGGCCTCGATCAGCGGCCGCATGTAGCGGGCGAAGAGCGTGATGAGCAGGGTACGGATGTGCGCGCCGTCCACGTCGGCGTCCGCCATGATCAGGACCCGGCCGTACCGCAGGGCCGACAGGTCGAAGGTGCGCCCCGAGCCGGCGCCGAGCACCTGCACGATCGCGGCGCACTCGGCGTTGTCCAGCACCTGCTGGAGGTTCGCCTTCTGCACGTTGAGGATCTTGCCGCGGATCGGCAGCAGCGCCTGATATTCGGCAGATCGGGCAAGTCGCCCTGTTCCGAGGGCGCTGTCGCCTTCCACGATGAATAATTCACTTCTATCGATGCCGGCCGCGCGGCAGTCGACCAGCTTGGCCGGCATCGACGCGCCTTCCAGGGCGGTCTTGCGCCGGGCCGCGTCCTTCTGCTGCTTCTGGGTGAGCCGGACCCGCGCCGCGTCGACGATCTTCTGGAGCACCGTCCGGGCCTCGGCCTTGGTGCGCCGGTCCTCCAGCCAGGCCTTGAGGTGCTGCTCGATCAGGGACTGCATCACCTTGGTGATGCCGGCGGTAGAGAGCTCGTCCTTGGTCTGCGAGGTGAACTGCGGCTCCGGGATGCGCACGTGCACCACGGCCGTCATCCCCTCCAGGACGTCGTCCAGGGTGGGCGGCTCCTCCTTGGCCTTGAGCAGGCCGCGGGTGTTGCGTACGGCGTCGGCGAGGGTGCGCGCCAGCGCCCGCTCGAAGCCCTTGCGGTGGGTGCCGCCGTGGGCGTTGCGGATGGTGTTGGTGAAGCACTCCACGGTGCGCTCGTAGCCGGTGCCCCAGCGGAAGGCCACCTCGACCTCGGCGCGGCGCTGCACGTTGGACTGCATCACGCCGTTGGCGTCGGCGGCGTTTTCCCGGTAGGTGCCCTCGCCGGTGACCAGCAGCGTGCCGGAGACCGGCCGGTCGCCGGCCGGGGCCAGGAACTCGACCATGTCGGTGAGGCCGTTGGGGAAGTGGAAGCGCTCCTCGGCGGGCTGCTCACCGGTCTCGTCGCGCAGCCGGTAGTCGACCCCGGGCACCAGGAAGGCGGTGTTGCGCAGCTTCATCCGGACGGCGTCGGCGTCGAGCGTGGCGCCGGTCTCGAAGTAGCGGGCGTCGTGCCAGTAGCGGATCGAGGTGCCGGTGCGCTGGCCGCGCTTCATCGCCCCGACGATCTGGAGGCCGGGACCGGCGGTGAACGGAGCGTCCGGGCCGTCGCCGTCGAAGATCCCGGGCACGCCGTGCCGGAACGACATGGCGTGCACCTTGCCGCCGCGCCGGACGGTGACGTCGAAGCGGCGGGAGAGCGCGTTGACCGCCGAGGCGCCGACGCCGTGCAGGCCGCCGGAGGTCTTGTAGCCGGAGCCGCCGAACTTGCCACCGGCATGCAGCCGGGTGAGCACCAGCTCGACCCCGGAGATGCCGGACTTTGCGTGCACGTCGGTGGGGATGCCGCGGCCGTCGTCGTCGACCTGCACCGAACCGTCGGCGTGCAGCATCACCTCGACCTTCCTGGCGTGACCCGCGACACCCTCGTCGGTGGAGTTGTCGAGGATCTCGTTGACGAGGTGACCCACGCCACGGCTGTCGGTGGAGCCGATGTACATGCCGGGACGCTTGCGGACGGCGTCCAGGCCCTCGAGGTGGGTGAGGTCGTCGGCCCCGTAGCGGGTCTCAGGCTGTGCGGTCAACTGGTCGTACTCCCAGGTCTCGGCGGTGTGGTGCCGCTCACCGTCTTGATCCACCCTGAATCGATCTCCACGCGCGGCGCGCCGCAGCGAGCCTAGCCGCACGCCCCGACACAACCGCGCAGCCCCGCTGGAGCCATCGCAACCGGGGCGCCGGGTGTCGGTCACCCGGCAGCAACGCCGGCCCCCGCCGGGGTGTTCCCCCGGCCGGGCCGGCCGGTGCCACGCGTGCCACACCCGGGGGTCGAACGTTGAACGAACGGGTTACCACCCATTGACGCCCATCACGCCGAAGTGATCTGATCGCGACCACCGGAGGATCTTTCACATTTCGATGGACAGATGGGGGACGCGATGGTCAGGTTCCGTCGTACCGCTCTCGCCGCAGTGCTCACCGTCGCCACGGCCGCGCTCTCGGCCGCCGTCGGCCTGCCCGCTCCCGCCGCCGCGGCGCTGCCCACCGCCGCCGTGGCGCTGGGCGACAGCTTCATCAGCGGCGAGGGCGCCGGTGCGTACTCCCCGGTGGTCGACCTCACCGGCGTGGCGCAGCCCTTCCCGGGCTGGTCGGCGCCGAACAGCAACGCCTACTTCTGCCACCGCTCACCCAACGCCTCGCTGCACCGGGCGGACCTGCCGGGCGTCCAGGCCCGGTTCAACCTCGCCTGCTCCGGCGGCCAGCCGTACGACATCGCCGCCGCGTCCGCCACCCGGGCCAAGGGCCGGCAGGTCGCCGCGCAGCTCGACCAGCTCCGCGCGGTCGGGCAGACCCACGACATCGACCTGGTGCTGGTCGGCCTCGGCTCGAACAACAGCTCGTTCACCTTCGGCAGCGTCGCCGAGAAGTGCGCCAACCGGTTCATCGCCGACGCGTGGACCGGCTGGTGGGAGTTCTGGGCCTACCTGGGCGGGCCGGTCGAGCAGAAGCCGTGCGACGACGCCGACCTGGCCGCCGCCGCCCAGTTCGCCGCCGCGACCGCCGAGACCACCACGGCCGTCCGCCAGATCCTCACCACCCTCGACCAGATCGACGCCGACGGCCAGCACCGGATCGTGTTCCAGGACTACACCAACCCGCTGCCGCCGGAGCTGGCCCAGGTCTACTGGAGCGAGGACGACCGGGACGACACCCGGGACAAGTTCCGCGCGCTCGGCGCCGAGCGGTACGCCGCCGGCTGCCCGATCCACCGGGGCAGCCTGGCCCCCGGCCACCGCTTCTCGCAGGGGCTCGGCACGCTGGTCAACGCGGTACGCACCACCCTGGCCGCCGAGTTCCCCGCCGCCGACCTGGTCTACCTCAACGTGCAGCGCGCCTTCGACGGCGCTCGGCTCTGCGAGCAGGCGGGCAGCCCCACCGGCACGCTGGCCACCCCGATCCGCCTCCAGGACGGCCCGTCCGGCGTCTTCGTCACCAGTCTCTCCGGCTACGACAAGCTGGACATCCAGCGGATCGCCAACGCCTGCGGGACGTACTTCCAGACCTGCCAGGAGTCCTGGCACCCGAACGCCGCCGGGCACCAGGTGCTCGGCCGGTGCCTGACCGGCGCCGCCGCGACCGCCGCCCGGGCGGTCTCGTGCGTGCGCGCGCCCGACGGCACGGTCACCGTCGGTTGAGTGCCCCGTCGGGGGCGGCCCGCCCGGGCGGCCCCCGACGCGCGCCCGCCCGACGACGCCTCAGGGCCGGATCGCGGCGCCGAGCACGTGCGGTGACGCCGGTGCCGGCAACCGACCGGGCGGGAAGCGGAACCGGTCCAGCCGGACCACGCTGAAGCCCGCCGCGACGATCGCCGACACCGTGTCCCGTCCGGTGTGGCAGCCGCCGCAGAGCAGTGGCCAGCAGGTCGCGTCGACCACCCGCTGCGCCCGGCGCAGCCCGCGGGTGCCCGCGGCGACGTGCTCGTAGAAGCGCAGCGACCCGCCGGGACGCAGCACCCGGTACGCCTCCCGCAGCGCGACGGCCTGGTCGGGGACCGAGCAGAGCACCAGCGACATCACCACGGCGTCGACGCTGGCGTCGGCGACCGGCAGCGCCTCGGCCAGCCCGTCGGTGACCGTCACCGGCACCGGCGCGTGCTCGGCGGCGCCGCGGGCGGCGGCGCGCAGCCAGGGCTCGGGCTCCACCGCGAGCACGGCGTCCACCTCGGGCGGGTAGTGCGCGAACATCCGGCCGTTGCCGGCGCCCACCTCGACCGCCCGCCCGCGCAGGCCGGCGACCAGTCGATGCCGGTGCTCGGCCGCGCCGGCCCGGTCCAGGGCCACGCTCGCCCGGGCGAACAACCGGGCGAACAACGGGTGGGACACCCGGGAGTTTGACATCGGCGCTCCGCATCGACGTGGGCCGCTCGTCCCGCAGGCTACCGCCCGTCCGCCACCGCACCGCCGCCCCACGCCCGCCCCACCCGGGCAGCCTGGGCAAACCCGGCAGCCACGGGCCGGCAGCGGGGAGGCGCGTGGCGGTGACCAGCGGAACCGCTCACGGGGTACCCGGGCGTGCGGTGAGCGTGAGCAGGACGGGAGCGGCGGGGCTGCCGGCGAGGTCGCCGAGGCGGACGTCGTCGAGGACGGCGAGGAAGGCGGCCTGGGCGCGGCGCAGTTGGACGCGGAGCCGGCAGTCGGACCGCAGCGCGCAGCCGGACTCCTCGCAGGCGACGACCTCACCCTCGCCCTCGAAGGCCCGTACGACCTGACCGACGGTCAGCTCCTCCGCGCCCTCGGCGAAGGCCACGCCGCCGGAGCGCCCCCGGATGGTGACCAGCACACCGAGCCGTTGCAGCCGCTGCACCACCTTGGCGACGTGGCTGCGGGGCAGGTCCAGCCGCTCGGCCAGTTCGTCGACGGTGGTCCGGGTCGACGCCGGCGCGGTCAGCATGGCGATCCGCAACGCCATGTCGGTGGACCGGTTGAGCTTCACGTACCGACCCTAGCCAGCGCGTCCCGGCCCGGACAGGGGCCGGGAGACCGTGACGCCGGCAACACCGGACCCGGGACTTTCGGCCCTGAAGAGGCATCTCAGATTCCTGTTTAAGTGCTCGCGTAGGCAACGCAGAAGGAGGAGCACCGTGCTCTCGGAATCATCCAAGGCCGTGGTGATCGCGACCCTGCCCGTCGTACGGGCACACGGGGAGGAGATCACCGGCCGGTTCTACCCGCGGATGTTCGCCGCCCACCCGGAGCTGCTCAACCTGTTCAACCGGGGCAATCAGGCGACCGGCCAGCAGAAGGCCGCGCTGGCCGCCTCCGTCGTCGCGTACGCCGAACACCTCACCGGCGCCGGTGGGCCGGTGTGGGACGCGATCCTGGACCGGATCGCGCACAAGCACGCCTCGCTGGGCATCACTCCCGATCAGTACACCATCGTCGGCCGGCACCTGATGGGCGCCATC
This sequence comes from Micromonospora sp. U56, assembly GCF_018070095.1. Taxonomy (NCBI): domain Bacteria; kingdom Bacillati; phylum Actinomycetota; class Actinomycetes; order Micromonosporales; family Micromonosporaceae; genus Micromonospora; species Micromonospora sp. U56. The sequence continues at coordinate 8,815 of NZ_JAGPYL010000116.1, read as the reverse complement.
GGCGAGGTGCTGGGCGCGGCCGTCACGCCGGAGGTCGCCGCGGCCTGGGACGAGGTGTACTGGCTGATGGCCTGCGAACTCATCGCCCGGGAGGCCCGCCTCTACACGACGGCCGGCGTGGCCGGGGGCGGCGCGGTCTGGCGCGACTGGCGGGTCACCGGGGTGGTGCCGGAGGCCACCGACGTCATCTCGCTGACCCTCGTGCCGGCCGACGGCGGCCCGGTCCCCGGCTTCGTCCCCGGGCAGTACGTCTCGGTCGCCGTCGACCTGGACGGCGGGCTCGGCCAGCAGATCCGGCAGTACAGCCTCTCCGGCCGTCCCGGCGCCGACCACTGGCGGATCACGGTCAAGCGGGTACGCGGCGTCGGCGGCGCGCCGGACGGCCTGGTCTCCACCGTCCTGCACGAGCGGACCGCGCCCGGCGACACGCTCCGGCTCAGCCCGCCCTTCGGCGAGGTCAGCGCGGTGGCCGGCGACGGGCCGCTGCTGCTGGTCAGCGCCGGCATCGGGCTGACCCCGGCGATGTCCGCGCTGGAGCACCTGGCCGCCACCGCGCCCGAGCGGCCGGTGGTGCTGGTGCACGCCGACCGGGACGGGGCCGCGCACGCCCACCGCGACGAACTGCCCCGGCTGCACGCCCGGCTGCCCAACCTGCGGCTCAAGCTCTGGTACGAGCGGACCACAGACGGCGACGACCCGGCGGCGCTGACCGCCGAGGTGGCCAGCGGCCGGGTCGACCCCGAGCTGATCCCGCTCTCCCCCGACGCGCACGTGCACCTCTGCGGGCCGCTGCCGTTCATGAACGAGGTCCGGGGCGGGCTGCTGCGCCGGGGCGTACCGGTGGAGCGGATCGCGTACGAGGTGTTCGGGCCGGGGATGCTGCGCGGCGGCGTCTGACTCCTCCGGTGGGACTCGCGGCGGCCACGAATCTCCAACCTGGAGATTCGTGGCCGGCGGGAGAAGTCGATGATCTACAGGTTAGGAGGAGAAGTCGAGGGTACCGACCTTGGCATGCGCGTCCTCGGTATCAATGCGATCTTCCATGATCCGGCCGCCGCCCTGGTGGTCGACGGACAGGTGGTGGCCGCCGCCGAAGAGGAACGGTTCAGCCGCCGCAAGCACGGCAAGCGACCGGTCCCGTTCTCCGCCTGGGAACTGCCCGAACTCTCCGCCGCCTGGTGCCTGTCCAGCGCCGGCGTCGACGTCGACAGCCTCGACGCGGTGGCCTACTCCTTCGATCCCGGCCTGTGCCGCGACGCCGCCGACCTCGGCCTGGCCGACCCGTGGGACTGGCTGCGCGTCGACTACGCCCGGCAGGCCCCGCAGTTCCTCGCCGCCGCCCTGCCCGGCCTCGACCCGGAGAAGGTGCGCTTCGTCCCGCACCACGTGGCGCACGCCGCCTCGGCCGGGCTGGCCGCCCCGCCGGCCGGCGACGACACCGCCGTCCTGGTGCTCGACGGCCGCGGTGAGGTGGCCAGCCACCTGGCCGGCGTCTACCGCGACGGCGCCCTGAGCCCGCTGTACTCGCAGGAGCTGCCGCACTCGCTCGGCCTGCTCTACGAGGACCTCACCCGCCACCTGGGCTTCCTGCACTCCAGCGACGAGTACAAGGTGATGGCGCTGGCCTCGTACGGCCGGCCGAAGCACCTCGGGCTGCTGCGCGAGCTGGTCCGGGTCACCGACGCCGGCGGCTTCCACGTCGACCGGATCGACTGGGCGAGCCTGGCCAAGGCCGCCGAGCCGGGCGCCGAGCTGACCGAGGACCACGCCGACCTGGCCGCCAGCGTGCAGGCCCGGCTGGAGGAGGTCGTCCTCGACCTGGCCCGCTGGCTGTGCGACGCCTCGGGCGGCGCCTCGACCCTGGCGATGGCCGGCGGGGTGGCGCTGAACTGCGTCGCGAACGCCCGGCTGGCGGCCGAGGGGCCGTACCGGGACGTCTGGGTGCAGCCGGCGGCCGGCGACTCCGGCACCGCGCTGGGCGCCGCCCTGCACGTCGCCGGCACCCTCGGCGACCGGGCGACGCCGATGAGCGGGGCGGACCTCGGCCGTGGCTGGTCGGACGAGGAGCTGGAGGCGGAGCTGCGCCGGGCGGCGCTGCCGTACCTCCGGCCGGACTCGATCGCCGCCGAGGCGGCCCGGGTGCTCGCCGACAACGGCATCGTCGCCTGGTACCAGGGGCGCAGCGAGTACGGCCCGCGCGCCCTCGGACACCGCTCGCTGCTGGCCCACCCCGGCGACCCGGCGACCACGGCCCGGATGAACGACGTCAAGGGGCGGGAGCAGTTCCGCCCGATCGCGCCGATGGTCCGCGCCGAACGCTTCGCCGACATCTTCGACGGGGTGTTCCCCAGCCGGTACATGCTCTTCGTGCACCGGGTGAAGCCGGAATGGAGCGACCGCATCCCGGCGGTCACCCACGTCGACGGCACCGCCCGGGTGCAGACCGTGCACACCGACACCGAGCCCCTCGTCGCGGAACTGCTGGCCGAGTTCGACCGGCTCACCGGGCTGCCGGTGGTGGTGAACACGTCGCTGAACACCGCCGGCCGGCCCATGGTGGACACCCCGCGCGAGGCGATGGAGCTGTTCGGTGCCGCCCCGGTGGAGCTGCTGGCCCTCGGCCCGTTCGCGGTGCCGCGGCGCGCTCGGCGGTGACCGGTGATCAGCATCGTGGTGCCGACCCTCGGCCGGCCCAGCCTCGGCACGTTGCTCGACGCCCTCGCCCCGCAGCTCGCCGAGCTGCCAGACGGGGAGATCCTGCTGGTCGACGACCGGCGCGACGCCGCGGGCGAGCTGGCGGTGCCGGGGGTGCTGTCCGCGTACGCCAAGGTGGTGACCGGTAGCGGCACGGGCCCGGCGGCGGCGCGCAACGTCGGCTGGCGGGCGGCCCGCCGGCCCTGGGTGGTCTTCCTCGACGACGACGTGGTGCCGGCACCGGACTGGGCCCGGCGGCTGCTCGCCGACCTGGCGGTCGGCGACCGGGTCGGCGGGGTGCAGGGGAGGGTGGCGGTGCCGCTGCCGGGCGACCGGCGCCCCACCGACTGGGAGCGGAGCACCGCCGGCCTGGCCGAGGGCGAGTGGATCACGGCGGACATGGCGTACCGGCGGGCCGCGCTGGCAGCGGTCGACGGTTTCGACGAACGCTTCCCCCGCGCCTACCGGGAGGACGCCGAGCTGGCCCACCGGATCCGGCGCGCCGGGTGGGAGCTGGTCCGGGGCCGACGCGTCGTCACCCACCCGGTGCGGCCGGAGGACCGCTGGGTGAGCCTGCGGGTGCAGCGCGGCAACGCCGACGACGCGCTGCTGCGCCGGCTCTACGGCCCGGACTGGCGCGCCGCGCTGCACCTGCCGCCCGGCCGGCGGCCCCGACACGTCGCGGTCACCGCCGCCGGGGCGCTGGCGGTGACCGCCGCCGCGCTGCGGACCGCGCTGCCCCGCGACGGCGCGCCGCGCCGGGTGCTCGGCGCGGTCGCCGCCGCCGGCGCGCTGGGCTGGGTGGCGGGCACCGCCGAGTTCGCCGCGGTGCGGATCGCGCCCGGGCCGCGCACCCGCGACGAGGTGTCCACCATGCTGCTGACCAGCGCGCTCATCCCGCCGGTCGCCGTCGCCCACTGGGTACGCGGCTGGTGGCGACACCGACCCTCCGGTGCGGACGGTGACCCCGCCGGAGCGCAGAGTTGATGTTTACTCCTCCTGCCCCGGGCAACTGGTCTGCCATGAGCGGGGGCGCGGCGATCACGCACGGCCTCTTCGACGCGGTGCTGCTCGACCGGGACGGCACGCTGGTCGAGGACGTGCCGTACAACGGCGACCCGGAGAAGGTGCGCCCGCTGCCCGGCGCGCGCGAGGCACTGGACCGGCTGCGCGCCGCCGGCCTGCGCCTGGGCGTCGTCACCAACCAGTCCGGCCTGGCGAAGGGGCTCTTCAGCACCGACCAGATGCGGGCGGTGCACGCCCGGATCGAGGAGCTGCTCGGCCCGTTCGACGACTGGCAGATCTGCCCGCACGACGACGGCGACGGCTGCGGCTGCCGCAAGCCCGCGCCGGGGATGGTCCACGCGGCCGCCGCCGCGCTCGGCACCATCCCCGGACGCTGCGTCATGGTCGGCGACATCGGGCGGGACATGACCGCCGCGCTCGCCGCCGGCGCCACCGGCGTCCTGGTGCCCACCCCGGTCACCCAGCCCGAGGAGGTCGCCGCCGCCCCGCACGTCGCCCGTGACCTGCCGGCGGCGGTCGACGAGATCCTGCGCCGGCAGGCCGCCGTCCGGCCCACCGCGCCGCGCCGCGCCGGCACCGTCCTGGTGGTACGCAGCGACTCCGCCGGCGACGTGCTGGTCACCGGCCCAGCGATCCGGGCCGTCGCCGCCGGGGCGCGGCGGGTGGTGCTGCTCTGCGGTCCCCGGGGCCGGGCCGCCGCCGACCTGCTCCCCGGCCTGGACGAGATCGTCGAATGGCCGCTGCCCTGGATCGACGGCGACCCCGCCCCCGTCGACCCCGACGACATCCGCGCGCTGACCGCCCGGCTCACCGCCGTCGGCGCCAACGAGGCGGTCGTCTTCACCTCCTTCCACCAGTCGGCCCTCCCCCTCGCGCTGCTGCTGCGGTTGGCCGGCGTGGGCCGGATCAGCGCGATCAGCGACGACTACCCCGGCTCCCTGCTGGACGTGCGGCACAAGGTGCCGGTCGGTGTGCCGGAGCCGGAGCGGGCCCTCTCCCTCGTCGCCGCCGCCGGCTTCGGCCTGCCCGTCGGCGACGAGCCGACGTTGCGGGTCGAGGCGCCTCCCGCCGCACCCCCCGCCGGCCCGTACGTGGTGGTGCACCCCGGAGCGTCAGTGCCGTCCCGGGCCTGCCCGCCGGAGCGGTGGGTGGAGATCGTGCGCAGGCTTACCGCGAGCGGCTATCGGGTAGTGGTCACCGGGGGGCCGGTCGAGACCGTGCTGACCTCCCGGGTCGCCGCCGCCGGTGGCACCGACCTCGGCGGGCGTACCGGGCTGGCGGAGCTGGCCGGAGTCCTCGCCGGAGCGAGCTGCGTGGTGGTCGGCAACACCGGCCCCGCCCATCTCGCCGCCGCCGTCGGCGTACCCGTCGTCAGCCTCTTCGCCCCCACCGTCTCCTTCGGCCAGTGGGCGCCCTACCGGGTGCCGCTGGTCCGACTCGGCGACGCCGCCGCGCCCTGCCGGGCCAGCCGGGCCACCCGCTGCCCGGTACCCGGCCACCCCTGCCTCACCGCGGGGGTCGACCCGGCCGAGGTGGTCGCCGCGGTCCGCCTGCTCACCACCGGAATCCGACGCTGAAGGAGGGTCATGAACGTCCTGCTCTGGCACGTGCACGGCTCCTGGACCACGTCCTTCGTGCACGGCACGCACCGCTACCTGGTGCCGGTCACCCCCGACCGCGGCCCGTACGGGCTGGGCCGGGCCCGGACCTACCCGTGGCCGGCCAGCGCGGTCGAGATGACCCCCGAGGAACTGGCCGACGCCGACGTGGACGTGGTCGTGCTGCAACGCCCCGAGGAGCTGGAGCTGGCCGAGCGCTGGCTGGGCCGGCGGCCGGGGCGGGACCTGCCGGCGATCTACGTCGAGCACAACACCCCCAAGGGCGACGTGCCCACCACCCGCCACCCGATGGCCGACCGGGACGACCTGCTGCTCACCCACGTCACCCACTTCAACGAGCTGTTCTGGGACAACGGCAGCACCCGCACCGCCGTCGTCGAGCACGGCATCGTGCCGCCGAGGGTGGAGTGGACCGGCGAGCTGGACCGGCTCGCCGTGGTGACGAACGAACCCGTCCGGCGCTGGCGGGTCACCGGCACCGACCTGATGCCCCGCTTCGCCGAGGTCGCCCCGCTGGACGTCTTCGGCATGGGGGTGACCGGGCTGGCCGACCGGCTCGGGCTGCCCGGGCAACGCCTGGCCAGCCACGACGACCTGCCGCAGGACGTCATGCACACGGAGGTGGCCCGGCGGCGGGCGTACCTGCACCTGTGCCGGTGGACGTCGCTGGGGCTGAGCCTGATCGAGGCCATGACGATCGGCATGCCCGTCGTCGCGCTGGCCACCACCGAGGCCGTCGACGCGGTGCCACCCGACGCGGGAGTGCTCTCCACCCGGGCCGACACGCTCGTCGAGGCGGCCCGCTGGCTGATGGCGGACCGCGACGCCGCGTACCGGTTGGGTGCGCGGGCGCGGGAGGTGACGAAGGAACGCTTCGGGCTCGACCGGTTCCTCGCCGACTGGGACCGGATCCTTGAGGAGGAAACATGCGCATCGCGATGATCTCGGAGCACGCCAGCCCACTCGCCGTCCTCGGCGAGGAGGACGCGGGCGGACAGAACACGCACGTCGCCGAACTGGCGGCGGCCCTGGTCGGCGAGGGGCACGACGTGCGCGTCTACACCCGCCGGGACGCGGTCGACCTGCCCGACGTGGTCGACGCCGCCGCCGGCTACCAGGTGCGCCACGTGCCCGCCGGGCCGACGCAGCGGGTGCCCAAGGACGAGCTGCTGCCGTACATGGGCGAGTTCGGGCGGTGGATGGCCGCACAGTGGGGCGACCAGGGCTGGCGGCCGGACGTGGCGCACGCCCACTTCTGGATGAGCGGCCTGGCCACCCTGCACGCCGGCCGGCGCACCAACACGCCGGTGGTGCTGACGTACCACGCGCTGGGCTCGGTGAAGCGCCGCCACCAGGGGGCCCGGGACACCAGTCCACCGGGCCGGATCGGCTATGAACGGGCGCTGGGCCGGGCGGCCGACCGGGTGATCGTCCAGTGCCAGGACGAGATCGGCGAGCTGGTCCGGCTCGGCGTGCCGCGGTCGAGGATGGCGCTGGTCCCGTCCGGGGTCAACGAGGAGATGTTCCGTCCCGAGGGGCCGGTCGCGCCCCGCCACCCGACCCGCCCGCGCATCCTCACCGTCGGGCGGCTGGTCGAGCGCAAGGGCTTCCAGGACGTCATCCGGGCGCTGCCGGCGGTGCCGGAGGCCGAGTGCGTGGTGGTCGGTGGCCCGTCGGCCGAGCTGCTGCCCGCCGACAGCTTCGCCCGCCGGCTGGGCGCGCTCGCCGAGTCCTGCGGGGTCGCCGACCGGGTCAAGCTGGTCGGCGCGGTCCCGCGCGAGGAGATGGGCGCCTGGTACCGCTCCGCCGACGTGCTGGTCGCCGCCCCCTGGTACGAGCCGTTCGGGCTCACCCCGCTGGAGGGAATGGCCTGCGGCGTGCCGGTGATCGGCACGAACGTGGGCGGCATCGCCGACACCGTGGTCGACGGGCTGACCGGTGACCTGGTGCCGCCGCGCGACCCGCGCGCGCTGGGCACCGCGATCCGCCGGCTGCTCGCCGACCGCGTGCGCCGGTTCGCGTACGCCACGGCGGCGCTGGACCGGATCCGCAGCCGGTACTCCTGGAAGCGCTGCGCCGAGCAGCTGAGCGCGGTCTACGCCACGGTCAGCACGGTCGGCCGGGTCGCCCCGGCGGTGGCCTGATGAACGACGCGATGTCCGCCCTCGACGGGCACCTGGCCGGGCTGGCCGCCGCGCTGCTGCCGTACCGGCGTACCGCCGAGCGGCTGGCCGGCTGGGGCACCCAGCTGGCCTGGACGCTGGCCACCGGCGGCCGGCTGCTGGCGGCCGGCAACGGCGGCAGCGCGGCCGAGGCCCAGCACCTCACCGCCGAACTGGTCGGCAAGCTGCGCGACGACCGGGAGCCCTACTCGGCGATCGCGCTGCACGCCGAGACGTCGTCGCTGACCGCGATCGGCAACGACTACGGCTACGACGAGATCTTCGCCCGCCAGGTGCGCGCCCACGGCCGGGAGAACGACATCCTGCTGCTGATGTCGACCAGCGGCACCAGCACCAACCTGCTGCGGGCGGTGGAGGCGGCCCGGGAGGTCGGGGTGCGCTGCTGGGCGTTCACCGGTCCCGCGCCGAACCCGCTGGCCGAGGTCTGCGACGACGTGCTCGCGGTGCCCTCGCCGGACAGTCAGGTCGTGCAGGAGCTGCACCTGGTCTCGCTGCACCTGCTCTGCGAGTACGTCGACGAGGCGCTGCCGCTGGTCCGCCAGCTCCCGCGCACGGCGGCCCCGCGGCAGCGGACCGCCGAGTTCGCCGGCCGGCTCCCGGGCGCTGACGCACCCGCCCTCGCCGCCGCCGGCAGCGGCCCCGGGATCAACCGGCACGCCCGCAACGGCCACTCCACCAACGGACACGGTGCCAACGGACACGGTGCCAACGGACACGGTGCCAACGGACACGGCGCCAACGGACACGGGCCGAACGGGCACGGGTCGAGCCGCCGCGGGTGCCCGTCGTGAGCCGGCCGCTGGTGGTCGTCGGCGACGCCCTGCTCGTCCGGGACGTCGAGGGCGCGGTCAACCGGGTCTGCCCGGACGCGCCGGTGCCGGTGCTCGACGAGGGGGCCAGCACCGACCGGCCCGGCGGCGCCGGGCTCGCCGTGCTGCTCGCCGCCGCCCAGGGCACCGAGGTGGCGCTGGTGACCGCGCTCGCCGACGACGCCGCCGGAGCCCGCATCGCCGAACTGCTCACCACCGCCGGAGTACGCCTGTACCCGCTGCGGCTGCCCGGGGCGACGCCGGAGAAGATCCGGCTCCGGGCGGGCGGGCAGACCCTGCTGCGGCTGGACCGTGGCGGTGCGCCACGGCCCCCCGGCGAGCCGCCCGAGGCGGCGCTGGAGGTGCTCGCCTCGGCCGGCGCCATCCGGGTCCGCGACTACGGCCGGGGCCTGGTCCGGCAGCCGCCGCTGCGGGCCGCGCTCGCCGACGCGCGCGCCCCGGTGGTCTGGGACCCGCACCCCCG
>NZ_JAGPYL010000115.1:0-20018 GCF_018070095.1 Micromonospora sp. U56 | reverse complement strand
TCGTCCGACCCGAAGCCCACAAATGCTCCAACACCTGCCGATGCCCGAACGTCAACACACCCGGCCTCGCCACCAGCACCCCCAGCCCAACCAAGATCAGTTGCACTGAAGCCTAGAAACCACCCCGTAGCGAGTGACAACAACTTCATGATCAACGGGGTGGTGCGGCCGGGCGGGGCCGCGGCGGGGCGGCGGCGGAGCCGGGCGGGCGGGGGCGAAGCGGGCAGTTCGGGGCAGGTGACGCGGCCGGAGCGGCAGTCGAGACAGGGCAGGCGGGGACCACGTACCCTTTCGGCATGTCCTCCCCCGCAACGGGCGCGGCCACCCTTGCCCCGCGCCGGTCGAGCCGGTTCGTTGCCTGGGTACGCGCCTGGCGCGCCGGCCTGGTGCCGTACGACGAGGTCGCCGAATCCGTAGCCGGCGACGAGGAGCACCTGGTCGCGGACGCGCCCGGCACCTGGACCGACGTCCCGCTGCGCGACGCGCTGCCCAGCCTGGCCAAGCTCTCACCCGACGAGATCCGGTTGGTGCTGCCCGCACCCGGCGACCCGCGCGGCCTGCCCGGCCCCGGCGACTTCGCCGGCGCGGCGCTGCTCGCCGGCGAGGCGGAGGTCGCCGGGCCGCTGGGGCTGATCCCCGAGGTGCGCACGCACACGTCCGGTTCCGGGATGACCTGGGAGACCGTGCTCTGGCGGGTGTACCCGCTGCCGGCCGACGCGCCGAAGGCGTCGCTCGCGGCGCCCGGCGCGGCGGAGGCCGAGGCCGAGCTGGCCGCCGCGCTGGCCGAGACCACCGCCGCGCTGACCCGGCTCGACGTGGCTCAGTGGCGGCCTGAGCTGGCCGGGGCCCTCGCGGCGCTGCGCCGCCCGGACGGCGCCACCGACCTGCCGCCCGGCTTCGACCCGCGCGCCCGGCGGCTCTTCGCCCGGGCGGCCGTGCTGGACCGGGTGCTCGCCCTGGCCGGGCACAGCGCACCCGGCGGGGCGATCAACAACTACGAGGCCCAGCAGCGCGACGCCGCGCTGCGCCCGCTCACCACCGCCTGCCGGCAGGCGCTGGTCGCCGCCTGCAACGCTCCGCTGCGCCCCTGAGGGCGTACCCGTGCCGGCCGGCACGGGCGACGGACGCCCGGCCGGCGCGCGGCCGGCCCACGACGCCGGTCGGTCAGATCTCGTCGATGAGGTCGGCGACCGAGTCGACGATCCGCGACGGCCGGTACGGGTAGCGCTCCGCCTCGACCCGGCTGCTGATCCCGGTGAGCACCAGGATGGTCTCCAGCCCGGCCTCCAGGCCGCAGAGGATGTCGGTGTCCATCCGGTCGCCGATCATCGCGGTGGTCTCCGAGTGCGCGTTGATGGTGTTCAGCGCCGAGCGCATCATCATCGGGTTGGGCTTGCCGACGAAGTACGGCTCCACCCCGGTCGCCTTCGAGATCATCGCGGCGACCGAGCCGGCGGCCGGCAGCGCGCCCTCCACCGACGGGCCGGTGACGTCGGGGTTGGTGCAGATGAACCGGGCCCCGTCGTTGATCAGCCGGACCGCCTTGGTGATCGCCTCGAAGCTGTAGGTGCGGGTCTCCCCCAGCACCACGTAGTCCGGCGCGAAGTCGGTCAGCACGTAGCCGACCGCGTGCAGCGCCGTGGTCAGCCCGGCCTCGCCGATCACGTACGCGGTGCCGCCCGGCCGCTGGTCGGCGAGGAACTGGCCGGTGGCCAGCGCCGACGACCAGATCGCCTCCTCCGGCACGTCGAGTCCCATCCGGACCAGCCGGGCCTGGAGGTCCCGCGGGGTGTAGATCGAGTTGTTGGTCAGCACCAGGAACGGCTTGCCGGAGGCGCGCAGCCGCTTGACGAACTCGGGGGCGCCGGGCACGGGCTGGCCCTCGTGCACCAGTACGCCGTCCATGTCGGTGAGCCAGCTCTGCACCGGCTTACGGTCCTGCATCGTCGTCTCGTCCCAGGGGGTGTCGGATTGGGTGGTATCAGGGGCGGCGGGCGGCCGGCACGCAGCACGGCGTGGGACAGGTGTCCCACATCGGGAGCTCACCGAGGCGGCGGCGCAGCCGCTCCCCGTCGGGCGTGGTGCGCTCGGCCACCAGTTCGCGGACCATCGCCACGAAGCGCGGGTCGGTGCCCGGGGTGCCCGCCCGGACGAAGTCCAGGCCGAGCCGCTTGGCCGTCTCCAGCGCCTCGGTGTCCAGGTCCCAGACCACCTCGAGGTGGTCGGAGACGAAGCCGATCGGGCTGACCACCACGCTGGTCACCCCGGACTCGGCGAGCGCGGTCAGGTGGTCGTTGATGTCCGGCTCCAGCCACGGCACCTGCGGCGGGCCGGACCGGCTCTGCCAGACCAGGTCGTACGGCAGGTCGGGCGCGGCGGCGGCGTGCACCAGCCGGGCGACCTCCGCCAGCTGCGCGGTGTACCGGCCGCCGTGCGGGCCGGCGGTGGCCGCCGCCGAGACGGGGATGGAGTGCGCGGTGAAGACCACCCGGGTGGTGTCCCGCTTCGCCGGGTCGAGCTGGGCCAGCGCCGCCCGCACCGCGTCGGCGTGCGGCTCGACGAAGCCGGGGTGGTCCCAGAACTGGCGCAGCTTCTCGATCACCGGGGCGTCCGCGCCGACGGCGGCCCGGGCCGCGGCGATGTCCTCCTGGTACTGCCGGCAGGACGAGTAGCCACCGTACGCGCTGGTGACGAAGGCCAGCGCCCGCGTGACCCCGTCGTCGCGCATCCGCGCCACCGCGTCGGCGAGCATCGGATCCCAGTTGCGGTTGCCCCAGTAGACCGGCAGGTCGACGCCGTTCGCGGCGAAGTCCGCCCGGATCGCGGCGAGCAGCTCGCGGCACTGCTGGTTGATCGGGGAGACCCCGCCGAAGTGCAGGTAGTGCTCGACGACCTCGTCGAGCCGCTCCGGCGGCACGCCCCGGCCCCGGGTCACGTTCTGCAGGAAGGGCAGCACGTCCTCGGGGCGCTCCGGGCCGCCGAAGGAGACCAGCACCAATGCGTCGTACGCCATGGTCCCATTCTCCCCCGACGGCCGGGCCGGCCCGGCGGCCACCCCGCGGGCACCGGCGTGCGCCGGTGACTCAGGCGCCGATCGCGTGGTAGCCGCCGTCGACGTGCACGATCTCGCCGGTGGTGGCCGGGAACCAGTCCGACAGCAGCGCCAGGCAGGCCCGGGCAGCCGGCTCCTGGTCGGTGAGGCTCCAGCCGAGCGGGGCCCGCTCGGTCCAGGCGTCCTCGAACTGGTCGAAGCCGGGGATCGACTTGGCGGCGATGGTGCGCAGCGGGCCGGCGGCGACCAGGTTGCTGCGGATGCCCTGCTTGCCCAGGTGCAGGGCGAGGTAGCGGGAGGCGGACTCCAGGCCGGCCTTGGCCACGCCCATCCAGTCGTAGACCGGCCACGCCTTGGTGGCGTCGAAGGTGAGCCCGACCACGGCGCTGCCGGACGACATCAGCGGCAGCGCCGCCATGGCCAGCGACTTGTACGAGTACGTGGAGACCTGCAGCGCGGTGGCCACGTCCTCCCACGGGGCGTCGAGGAAACCGCCGCCGAGGCAGCTCTGCGGGGCGAACCCGATCGAGTGCACCACCCCGTCCAGGCCGTCGACGTGCTCGCGCACCTTGTCGGCCAGGCCGGCCAGGTGCTCCGGGTTCGTCACGTCCAGCTCGATCACCGGGGCCGGCTCGGGCAGCCGCTTGGCGATCCGCTCGACCAGGGAGAGCCGGCCGTAGCCGGTGAGCACGACCTGCGCGCCGTTCTCCTGGGCGAGCTTCGCCACCGAGAAGGCGATCGAGGCGTCGGTGATGACACCGGTGACCAGCAGCCGCTTACCGGCGAGCAGTCCGGACATTCGGGGGTTCCTCCGTACGTTTTCTCGGGTGGGGCGGTCGTCAGTGGCCCATGCCCAGGCCGCCGTCGACCGGGATGACGGCGCCGGAGATGTAGCCGGCGGCGTCCGAGGCCAGCCAGGTGACCACGCCCGCGACCTCGTCCGGTTCGGCGAACCGGCCGGCCGGGATCGCCTTGCGGTACTCGGCGCGACGCTCGTCGGGCAGCTTGGCGGTCATGTCGGTGTCGATGAAGCCGGGGGCGACCACGTTGGCGGTGATGTTGCGGCTGCCCAGCTCGCGGGTGATCGAGCGGGCCACGCCCACCAGGCCGGCCTTGCTGGCCGCGTAGTTGACCTGGCCGACGCCGCCGTAGAGGCCGACCACCGAGGAGATGAAGATCATCCGGCCCCACTTCGCCCGGAGCATCTTCGTCGACGCCCGCTTGGCGCAGCGGAAGGTGCCGGTGAGGTTGGTGTCCAGCACGCCGGTGAACTGCTCCTCGGACATCCGCATCAGCAGCGTGTCGTCGGTGATGCCGGCGTTGGCGACCAGCACCTCGACCGGACCGAGCTCGGCCTCGATCGCGGTGAAGGCCGCGTCCACCGAGGCGGCGTCGGTGACGTCACACCGGACGCCGAAGAGCCCCTCCGGGGCGTCGCCGCTGCGGTGGGTCACCGCCACCCGGTCGCCCTGCTTGGCGAACGCCTGCGCGATGGCCAGGCCGATCCCCCGGTTGCCGCCGGTCACCAGCACGGTACGGGCCACGGGTCCCCCTCTGCTCAGCTGATCTCTGCGTCGGTCGGAGCCTAGGCGTTACCGACAGGTAAGCGCTAACGCCCGGACCGCCCGGGACCCCGCCCGAGGGGTCCGGACGCCCTTCCCGGCCCCTCCTCGCCGACCCTTCGGCCGGGTCGGTCCAGACGCTCGGCCGGGTACGCGGCGGCAGCGTCCCCGTTGTACGATGATCGGCGTTTGCGGGTCGGCGTCCGGCCCGCGTTCCGGGCCCCGCCGACCGCAGGAGGTGATCGCTGTGCGAGATAGCGATCCTCCCAGTCGTGGCCGGGCCCTCCGTCAGCCCCGCTGAGCCACGGCTCAGTCGGTCGAGCTGACCCAGCTCCCGCTCCCCGCACCGCCCGCCTCGGCCACCGCCGGGGTGGCCGGCCCGCGCCGTCCCGCTCCCGGAACGGCCCACGGTGGAGCCGCCCGGTCACGACTTCGTGTGCGCGTCCTGCTCGACCCCTGCGGTCCGCCCCCGCACGCGCGGACCGTCCAGCCGCCACCCGGAGCCGTCCATGAGCCGTTACGTCGCCCCGCTGGGCTTCACCCTCGCCGCCGTCTGGGTGGCCGTCGTCTTCGTCCTGGCCGGCGGCGGTCACTGACACCGCCGGCCGGTACGGCCACCCGTCCCGCCCGCTCGCACCCCGGCGGGTCTCAGAGCATCCGGGACGACCAGAGCAGGCTCAGCCCACCGGCGCAGAGCGCGAGCAGCAGGGCCACCCCCGCGTACCACTGGGTGATCTCGCGCGGCTCGGTGCGGAACCCGATCGAGCTGCCCATGTCCTGGTAGACCTGCTTCAGCTCGGAGACCGAGGCCGCCTCGTAGAAGTAGCCCTCGGTGGTCTCGGCCAGCTGCGCCAGCGCCAGCCGGTCCACCGGCACCCGCTGCGGCTGGCCGTTGATGTCGACCTGCCCAGAGTCGGTGCCGAAGGCGATGGTGGAGACCGGCACATTGGCCGCCTGCGCCGCCGCGGCGGCCTCCTCCACCGACCGGCCCGACGTGCGGAAGCCGTCGGAGAGCAGCACGATCCGGGCCGGCGGAATGCCGGCCGTGCCGTCGGCCGGGACCGAGCGGATCGCCTCCAGGCAGGTGAAGACCGCCTCGCCGGTGGCGGTCGCCTCGGCCAGGGTCAGCCCGTCGATCGCCGCCGTCACCGCCTCCCGGTCCTTGGTGGGGGCGACCAGCACGTTCGCCGACTTGGCGAAGGAGACCAGCCCGAGGTTGTAACTCTCCGGCAACTCCCCGACGAACTGCTTCGCCGCCTCCTGCGCGGCCTCCAACCGGTTCGGCGCCACGTCGTCGGCCTGCATGGACAGAGAGACGTCGATCGCCAGCATGACGGTGGCCCGCTCCAGGGGCTCCCGGGTGTCCACCGCCGGGCGGGCCATCCCCGCGGCCAGCGCCACCAGGGCGAGCAGGAACGCGGTGGCCGCGGCGTGCCGTCGCCAGCCCAGGCCCTTCGGCGCCAGGGTCCGCAACAGGTCCACGTTGGTGAACCGCATCGCGTACGCCCGGCGGTGGCGCTGCCGCCAGACGTAGAGCGCGGCGAGGGCCAGCACCGGCAGCAGGGCCAGCAGCCACCACGGTTGCAGAAAACGGATCATCGCGTCGTCCCCCGGGTGCGGGCGTGCCGCTGCGCGGCCACGAATCGCACCATGTCCAGCAGCCAGTCTCGATCGGTACGCAGGCGCAGGTGCCCGGCGCCGGCGGCGCGCAGCTCGGTGGCGATCGCCTCGCGCTGGGCGGCCGCCGCCTCGGCGTACCGCCGGCGCAGCCGGGGATCGGCGGTCTGCACCTCGTGCAGCTCCCCGGTCTCCGGGTCGACCACCGGCAGCACCCCCACGTCCGGCAGCTCCAACTCGCGCGGGTCGACCACCTCGATCGCCAGCACGTCGTGCCGGACCCGCAGCTTACGCAGCGGCCGGCCCCACTGCTGCGGCGCCGCGAGGAAGTCCGAGATCACCACCGCCAGGCCCCGCCGCCGTGGCGGGCGGTTGAGCAGGTCGATCAGCGCGCCCAGGTCGCTGCGCCCGGGTCGGACCGGGGTGTGCGCGACGGCCCGCAGCAACGCGTGCGCCTCCCGGCGACCCGAGCGGGCCGGCACCCGGGTGAGCACGCCCGGCCCGGCGGGCGGCGGCGGGGCGGCGCGCCAACGGCCGGCGGGCGCCACGGTCTCCGCGCCGGTGCCGATCACCGCGCCGATCCGGTTGCCGCCGCGCACCGTCAGGTGGGTCAGGGCGGCGGTCGCGGCGATCACCACCTCTCGCTTGAGCCAGCGCCCGGTGCCGAAGTCGAGGCTCGCCGACAGGTCCACCGCGAGCCAGGTCTCCAGCTCCCGGTCGGCCACCGTCCGCCGCACGTGCGGCATGGTCGTCCGGGCGGTGACCGGCCAGTCCATCCGGCGTACGTCGTCGCCGGGCCGGTACTCCCGCGACTCCCCCGCCTCGCTGCCCGGGCCGGGCAGCAGTCCGGCGTAGTCGCCCTGGAGCAGGCCGTCGAGCTTGCGGGTGACCAGCAGCTGCAACCGGGACAGCACCGCCTCGGTCCGCTCACCGCCGGCGTCGGCCGGGCGCACGGGTGAGGTCACGGCCGCTGCCCGGGCCAGCCGGCGCCGGGCGGCGCGCTGACCGGCGGCACCGGGGTCGCCTGCTGGCGGGGCGCCACCGCGGGCAGCGGGATCGTCGACATGACCCGGTGCACCACGTGGTCGGCGGGCACGTCGTCGGCGAGCGCGTCGTAGCTGAGCACCAGCCGGTGCCGGAGGATGTCCGGCGCGATGTCCTGCACGTCCTGGGGCAGCGCGTAGTCGCGGCCGCGCAGCAGGGCCAGCGCCCGGGTGGCCCGGACCAGGCCGAGCGAGGCGCGTGGGCTGGCGCCGTACTGGATGAACCGGGCGACGTCGGGCATCCCGTGCTCGGCCGGGGTACGGGTGGCCAGCACCAGCCGGACCGCGTAGTCGACCAGCGCGTTGTGCACGAAGACCTGGTCGGCCTTCCGCTGCAGGGCGATCAGGTCGTCGGTGGTGAAGACCTGCGCGGGCTCCGGCGGGGCGACGCCCATCCGGTAGACGATCTCGCGCTCCTCGGCGTCGGTCGGGTAGCCGACCACGATCTTCATCAGGAACCGGTCCCGCTGCGCCTCCGGCAGCGGGTAGACGCCCTCCTGCTCGATCGGGTTCTGGGTGGCCATCACCAGGAACGGGTTCGGCACCCGGTGCGTCTCGCCGCCGATGGAGACCTGCCGCTCGCTCATCACCTCCAGCAGCGCGGACTGCACCTTCGCCGGAGCCCGGTTGATCTCGTCGGCGAGGAGGAAGTTGACGAAGACCGGGCCCAGCTCCACGTCGAACTTCTCGCTGGACTGCCGGTAGATCCGGGTGCCCATGATGTCGGCGGGGACCAGGTCCGGAGTGAACTGCACCCGGGCGAAGTCGCCGCCGACCACCTTGGCCAGTGTCTCCACCGCCAGCGTCTTGGCCACCCCGGGTACGCCCTCCAGCAGGCAGTGACCCCGGGCGAGGAGCGCGACGAACATCCGCTCCACCATCCGGTCCTGGCCGACGATGACCCGTTTGATCTCGAACAACGCCCGTTCCAGCAGGCTGGCATCCTCCGCCGGCGTGCTCACCGGTGTGCTCACCGGGGTGGGCGTCTCGGGGGCCGACCCGTTCGGGGTCGGGGCGTCGGGCGTGGTCGGCTGGGCCACCGGTCCTCCACAGCATGATCGGTCGTCGCGGCGTGGTGCGTGTCAAGACTCCCATGCCTGGCTGAGAGCCGATGGAGGGAGAAGCCGATTTCCGCCGCGCCGTCCCGTTCGCCGAATCGCTGAACGAGGGTGGACACACAGGGGTCCGGCGCGTGTACGATTCACCCCGTCGCCGGGCGGCTCCCCCCGTGGTCGCCCGGCGCTCAAACTTCCGGCACCCCGGCCTAGACTGCCCCAGGTGACCGACTCCAGCACCGCCGACGAGGCACCGATCTGTTCGGCCCGCGGCTGCCGCGCGTCCGCCGTCTGGGCGCTGCGCTGGAACAATCCCCGCCTGCACGACCCGGAGCGTCGCAAGACCTGGCTGGCCTGCCCGCAGCACCGGACGTCCCTCGGCGACTTCCTCGACGCGCGCGGCTTCCTGCGCGAGGTCGCACCGCTGCCGGGATCGCATACGCTCGAACGGTGAGCGCGCAGAGCGGATCTTCCCGGTGAACGGCGCCGAGCCACCTCAGCGTCCGGTCAGCGCCCTGGAACCCTGGCCGGACACCGTCCGGTGGCAGCGGATCTCCGGCGACCTGATCTGGGTGGAACTGCTCCGGCTCGCGATGGTGCTGGCCGTGGTGCTGGCCGGTCTCGGCCTCGGCTGGGCGCTCAGCGGTCACTGGGCCTTCGGCGTCGCGTTCGGGCTGGTACTGCTGCTCGGCGCCTGGCGGGCGGTGGCGATCGTCCGGGCCGTCCACGCCTGGGGCTACGCCGAGCGCGAGAACGACCTGCTGGTCCGGCACGGGCTGGTGATCCGGCGGCTCTCCATCGTGCCGTACTCGCGGATGCAGTTCGTCGACGTCAGCGCCGGGCCGCTGGAGCGGGCCTTCCGCCTGGCCACCGTGCAGCTGCACACCGCCGCCGCGGCCAGCGACGCCCGGGTGCCCGGCCTGCGACCGGAGGAGGCGGCCCGGCTGCGCGACCGGCTCACCGCGCTGGGCGAAGACCGCGCGGAGGGGTTGTGAACGACGGGCCGCGCGGGCCGGAACCGGCCCGGCCCGACACCGGCCCCACGCCGGCCCCGTCGGAGCCGTCCGCACCGGCCGCCCCACCCGGACCCGAGCCGGTCTCCGGCCCACCCGGACCCGGCCCCGTCTCCGGCCCACCGGCACACAGCCCGACATCCGGCCCGCCGGTCCACGCTGCGGTCTCCGGCCCACCGGCACACAGCCCGACGTCCGGCCCGCCGGTCCACGGCCCTACGTCCGGCCCACCGGAGCACGGTCCGACATCGGGCCACCCCGAATACGGCTCCACCTTCGGCCAACCAGTGCCCGGCCAGGTACCCGGCCCACCCGGACACGGCCCGCCCCCCGCGCCACCCGGACACGGCCCGGCCCACGCGCCGCCCGGATACGGCCCGGTGCCCGGATACGGCCCGGTGCCCGGATATGGCCCACCGCCCGGATACGGCCCGCCGCCCGGGGGGCACGGCCCCGCGCCCGGCTCGCCTGCCCACGCCCCGACGCCCGGCGCACCCGGGTACGCCCCCGTGCCCGGCCCGGCCGGGGAGGAGCCGCGGCAACGGCTGCACCCGCTCAGCCCGGTGCTGCACGGGGCGAAGTCCCTGGTCGTGGTGATCGCGGGCCTGTCCTGGTCGACCCTGTCCCGGGTGGGCTTCGGGGTGTTCGCCGGGATGGTGGTGGTACTCGCGCTGGGCGCGACCGTGCTGGCGGTGATCAGCTGGTGGAACACCGGCTACCACATCGTCGGGCGGGAGCTGCGGGTGCACGAGGGGCTGCTCTGGCGGCGTACCCGGGCGATCCCGCTGGAGCGGTTGCAGGCGGTGGAGGTGGTCCGGCCGCTGCTCGCCCAGCTCACCGGCCTGGCCGAGCTGCGGCTGGAGGTGGTGGGCGGCGGCAAGACCGAGGCGCCGCTGGCGTACCTCGGCGTGGCCGAGGCGGCGGCGTTGCGGCAGCGGCTGCTCGCCGTGGCGGGCCGGGCCGCCGGCGGGGAGGTCGCGCCGGCCGTCGCACGAGCCGGGGAGCCACCGGAGCCGGCCGGCCGGCCGCTACACGCCGTCCGCAACACCGACCTGCTGGTCAGCCAGCTGCTCACCCCGCAGGCGTTCCTGCTCCCGTTCGGCGTGGCCTTCGTGGCGGCGCAGTTCCTCTCCGCGGGTTCCTGGTCGTTCATCGCGGTGGCCAGCACGCTGACCGCGATGGCCGGCGTGATCCTGCAACCGGTCCGCCGGGTGCTCGACGACTGGAGCTTCCGGCTGGATCGGGAGGAGGACCGGCTGCGCGTCCGCAACGGCCTGCTGGAGACCCGGGTGCAGACCGTGCCGCTGGACCGGGTGCAGACGGTCGGGGTGACCTGGCCGCTGCTCTGGCGGATGAAGGGCTGGCTGCGGCTGCGGCTGGAGGTGGCCGGCTACTCCGGTGGCGAGCAGGACGACCGGAACCGGCCGGACCGGCTGCTGCCCGTCGGCGACCTGCGTACCGGCGAGGAGATCGTCGCCGAGGTGCTGCCCGGGGTGCGGCTGACCGCCCTGCCGATGACGCCCCCGCCGGCCCGGGCCCGCTGGCTGCGGCCGCTCAGCGTGCGAGCGCTCGGCGCCGGGCTGGGCGAGCGCGTCTTCGCCGTCCGCTCCGGTCTGCTGACCCGGCAGCTGGCGATCGTGCCGTACGCCCGGATCCAGAGCGTGCGGGTGGTGCAGGGGCCGGCGCAGCGGCGGCTGCGGCTGGCCACGGTGCACGCCGACACCGCGGGCGGCTCGGGCGCCGCGGCGCCCGACCGGGACCTGACCGAGGCGTGGACGCTCGCCGCGGAGCTGATCGCCCGGGCGCACGCCGCACGGCGCGCCCGCTGACGATCCGGCGAATGGCGCGGCGCGTCCCCGCTGACGATCCGGCGAGTGGCCCGGCGCGTCCCCGCTGACGGCCCGCGAGTGGCCCGGCGCGTTCGCCGACGGTTCAGCGGGCGGCGCGCTGCTCCGCCGGCTGTCCGGCCGACGCGCCAGCCGGCTCGGCGACGGCCGACTCGACGGCGACCGACTTGGCGGCCACCGACCCGGCGGCCACCGGCTCGGCCGTGGCCGAGGAGACCACCGCCGGGGAGGCCGTGGTCGGCGGGGCCGCCAGCGGGCGGCGGGCCCGGTGGGCCGCCCACCAGCGCTCGGCGAGCCCGACCACCAGGAAGGTCATCCCCACGTACGCCCAGCCGACGAGCACGTCGATCACGTAGTGCTCGCCGCAGTAGACCAGGGTGAAGGTCATCGCCAGCGGGTACGCCAGCAGCAGCGGCCACCACCGCTTCCGGGTGGCCCGGAGGAAGAACAGCACGACGAACAGAGCGAACGCGGTGTGCAGCGACGGCATCGCGGCGACCGGGTTGCTGGCGATCTGCCCGGCGTTGAGCAGGTTGCCGGCGCCGTGCATGCCGAACGCCTTCCAGCCCCGGGTGGAGATCCGGGCGACCTCGGTGAGCAGGCCGTTCTGCGCCGCCCACCAGGGCGGGGCGGCCGGGTAGAGGAAGTAGGTGACCAGCCCGGTGGCGCAGAGGAACCCCCAGCGCCGCATGAACGCCGCCCACCGGCCCCGGTCACGCAACCAGAGCACCGCGGCGGCGGCCAGCGCCACCACGAAGTGGGAGAAGTAGACCCAACTGGCCAGCACGTCCCACCACTGCACGTCGGGCCGGTAGAGGTGCTCCTGGAGCCAGACCGTCGGCACCTCGCCGCCGGTGGCCCAGCCGAACATCACCCGGTCGGCGACGATCAACTCGTAGGCGTGCGGGGTCGCCCCGTTGTCGGCGAAGCCCCGGGAGAGGTTGTACGCGGCCAGCAGCAGCACCACCGGCACCCAGTCCCGGGCGAAGTGCAGGTGGCTGCGCCACGGGCGGGACGAGTTCCAGGCGATCGTCGCCGCCCAGATCCAGACGAACGCGTACGCCGGGTCGGTCGGCAGGCCGATGGCCAGCCAGGCGACGACGAAGGCGGCGCCCCAGACCGCCATCGCGATCACGCGGCGACGCCCGCCGTCGGCGGACACGGTCGGTCCGGTGGGGGCGGGGGGCTGGGGGTCAGTCACGACGGCCATCGCGGTCAAGGTTAACGGCGGCTGACGGGGACCACCGGGCCGGCTGCCTCCCCCTGCCCCGGCCGGCCTCCGCGGGCCGCCGCGCCGGCCGCCCGGCGGCGGGTGGTCCGGTTCGCCGTCGTCGTGGCCGGGGCCGCCGCCGAACACCTACGCTGAGCCCATGCAGGAGCAGTCGGACACCCCCTTTCCGACCGGGCTGACCGCCCGGGTCGAGCTGACCGTCACCGACGCCGACACCGCGCAGGCGGTGGGCTCCGGCGACGTGCCGGTGCTCGGCACGCCCCGGTTGCTCGCCCTCGCCGAGGCGGCCACCGTCGCGGCCACCGCCACCCACCTGCCGGCCGGCTCGACGACCGTGGGCAGCCGGGTGGAGCTGGAGCACCGCGCGGCGACGCCGGTCGGGCGGACGGTGGTGGCGCAGGCCCGCTTGACCGAGGTCGCCGGGCGGCGGCTGGTGTTCGAGGTCACGGTCACCGACGGTGGCGAGACGGTGGCCGAGGGCCGGGTGGAGCGGGCGCTGGTCGACCGGCAGCGCTTCGTGGCGCGTGCGGCGCGGGTGTCATGACCCTCCGGTTCGTGGAGGTCGCCGACCGGGTCCACGTGCTGCGCGAGCCGGTGCTCAACGTCAACGTCACCCTGATCGTCGGTGACGGGGAGGCGTTGCTGGTGGACAGCCTCTCCACCGCCGGGCAGGCCGCCGAGCTGGCCGCGGCGGCCCGGGCGGTCACCGGCCACCCGTGGACGCTGGTCAACACCCACCACCACTACGACCACTGCTTCGGCAACGCCACCCTCGCCGCCGACCCGCCCCGGCCGGTGTACGCCCACGAGCTGGCCGCCGCCGCGCTGCGCGAGCGGCCGGACGCGCTGCGCCGGGAGGCGTACGAGGAGCTGCGGGGCGAGCGGCCGGAGTTCGCCGCCGAGGTGGCCGGGACGGAGCTGCTCGCCCCGACGCACACCGTGCTCACCGAGGCGGTGCTCGACGTCGGGGGCCGCCGGGTGGTGCTGCGTCACCCGGGGCACGGGCACACCGACGCCGACCTGGTGGTGCACGTGCCCGACGCCGACGTGCTGGTCGCCGGGGACCTGGTGGAGCAGAGCGGGCCGCCCGCCTTCGAGGACTCGTACCCGTTGCAGTGGCCGGACGCGGTGGCCGAGCTGCTGCGGCTCACCACGCCCGCGACGGTGGTCGTGCCCGGGCACGGCGACCCGGTCGACGCCGAGTTCGTCCGGGCCCAGCACCGCCAGCTGGTCGACCTGGCCTGGCTGATCCGCGCCGCCCACACCGGCAGTGCCCCGCCCGAGCGGGTCGCCGCCGAGGCGCCCTTCGGCGCTCGACCCGCCCTGATCGCCGCCCGCCGCGGCTACGCCGAGCTCGACGGCACCCCCTGACGCCCGGCCGTCCCGGGCCGCCCACCGCCGAGCGCCGGTCAGTCCGTGGCGCGGAGGGTGGCCAGGAGGCGGTCCAGGGCCGGAACGACAGCGCGGCCGGCAGCGCGGCCGGCGGGGTCGAGGGCGGCCAGTGCCGGCTCAGTCGACGAAGCGGGCCAGCACCTCGGCGCGGGTGGGCATCGACACCGCCCCGCCGGGCGACTCGCAGACCAGGCCGGCGACCCGCAGCGCGAACGCCACCCGCTGGTGCCAGTCGGTCGGCTCGGCCGGCTCCCCGTCGACCAGCAGCTCGGCGATGAGCGCCGCCATCACCGAGTCGCCCGCGCCGGTGGCGTCGACCGCGCGCACCTTCGGCGCGGGCACGCGTACCGGGTCGGGGCCGGCCGCGACGATCGCGCCGTCCGCGCCGAGGGTGAGCACGACGGTGCCCGCCCCCAGCTCACGCAGGTACGCCGCGACCCCCTCGACCGGCTCGCGCGGGTAGAGCAGCGCGGCGTCGGCCTCGCTCAGCTTGACCAGGTGCGCCCCGGCGGCGAACTCCGCGACCACCTCCCGCAGCCCGTCCAGCGTCGATGGACCGTTCAGCAGCCGGGGCCGCACGTTGGGGTCGAACACCCGCAGGCCGGTGGCGAGCGACCAGGCGTGCCGCGCGGCGGCGAGCACCGGCGGGCAGAGCAGCACGATCGACCCGCAGTAGAGCACGTCGGCGCCCTCGATCAGGGCCAGGTCCAGATTGTCGGCGGTGAGCAGGCCGTACGAGGGCGGCTCACCGTAGAAGCGGAAGTCGGGCTCGGCCCCGGCGTGCGTGGTGACCGCGAGGGTGGTGGGCACCCCGACGGCGACCGCGCCGGCCAGCCCGACGCCGGCGTCGGCGAGGAAGGCGCGGATCCGGCCGGCCAGCACGTCGTCGCCGAACGACCCGACGAACTCGGCCGCGCCGCCGAGCCGGGACACCCCGACGGCGACGTTGAGCGGGCCACCGCCGATCTCCTGGCGGAAGACCGGCCGGCCCTCGCACTCGGCGTCGAGCAGGTCGACCAGCGCCTCACCGAGCACCACCGCGTATCCCACGTCGCCTCCCAGCGTCCGTCGCTTCGTACCAGGCTGGCACAGTGCCCGCCACGGCGGGCGGGAAGCCCCGTCTCCACGTATCGAGCAACGGCTATTGCGCGGGGTCGCCGGAGCGTGGTGGGATGACGCGTGCCGGGCCGGTGCGGGGGCTGCCGCACCACCGGCGCCGAGCTGGAGCCGACGCGAGGGCACCGGTCCGCGGGACGCGGACCGAGGGCGGTGCGCGGCCATCCGGCCCTCCCGACTTCCGGGCCGCCGGCCGTGGCGCCGCGATCGTCGCATCCGCTCGTCACAGCGGGGCCGGCCGTCGTGCCGCCCCGCGGGTCAGGAGAACCTCGTGATCCGTTCCCGTACGGCCGCGCTGCTCACCGCGGCCGCCACCCTCGCCCTGGGCGCCGTCGCCCTGACCTCCGGCGGAGACTCGGCCGCCGCGCACGGCGCGGCGATGACTCCGGGCAGCCGGACCTACCTGTGCTGGAAGGACGGCCTCAGCCCGACCGGCGAGATCAGGCCGGTCAACCCGGCCTGCTCGGCGGCGGTCGCGCAGAGCGGCGCCAACTCCCTCTACAACTGGTTCAGCGTGCTCCGCTCCGACGCCGGCGGCCGGACCGTCGGCTTCATCCCCGACGGCAAGCTGTGCAGCGGCGGCAACCCCGGTTTCGCCGGGTACGACCTGGCCCGCACCGACTGGCCGGTGACCCACCTGACCGCCGGGGCGCGGCTGGACTTCCGCTACAGCAACTGGGCCCACCACCCGGGCACGTTCTACTTCTACGTCACGAAGGACAGTTGGAGCCCGACCCGACCGCTGGCCTGGAGCGACCTGGAGGAGCAACCCTTCCTGACGGTGACCAACCCGCCGCAGCGCGGCGCGGTCGGCACCAACGACGGGCACTACTACTTCAGCGGCAACCTGCCCTCCGGCAAGAGCGGGCGGCACATCGTCTACTCCCGCTGGGTCCGCTCGGACAGCCAGGAGAACTTCTTCGGCTGCTCGGACGTCACCTTCGACGGGGGCAACGGCGAGGTGACCGGGGTCGGTTCCGGCGGCGGCACGACACCTCCGCCGAGCCCCACCACGCCGCCACCGAGCCCGACCACTCCCCCGCCCTCGCCCACCACGCCGCCGCCGAGCGGCGACTGCATGGCGGTCTACAAGGTGCTCAACTCCTGGCCCGGCGGGTTCCAGGGCGAGGTCATGATCATGAATCACAGCGCCCGGACGTACGGCGGCTGGGTGGCCAGCTGGACGTGGCCCAGCGGCCAGTCGATCAGCAGC
Organism: Micromonospora sp. U56; assembly: GCF_018070095.1. Classification (NCBI taxonomy): domain Bacteria; kingdom Bacillati; phylum Actinomycetota; class Actinomycetes; order Micromonosporales; family Micromonosporaceae; genus Micromonospora; species Micromonospora sp. U56. The sequence goes on along the minus strand of NZ_JAGPYL010000115.1, from coordinate 3,877 downwards.
CTCTGGAACGGCACGGTGAGCTCCTCCGGATCGGCGGTGACGGTCGCCAACGCGGCCTGGAACGGCACGATCGCCCCCGAGGGCACCACCACGTTCGGCTTCACCGCGACCACCACCGGCGCCAACACCCTGCCCACCGTCACCTGCTCCGGCCGCTGACCTCCCGCCCACCGACGGGCCGCTGAAACGATCAAGAGGTTTGCGTCGCCGGAGCGGACTCCGGTCGACGCAAACCTCTTGATCAACGGCGGTGCCGCGCCCCGGGCGCGCCGGGCCCGGCCGTCAGCGGACCATGGAGCCGACCACGGGCTTGGTGAGCAGGGCGGACTGGTTGCGCTGGATGCCGGGGTCGAGGGTCTTGGCCACGAAGATGGCGTGCCAGATGCAGAAGATCAGCACCGTCCACACCTTGCGGGAGTGGTCCGCCTCCTCCCGCTTGTGCTCGTCCAGCAGCCGCAGCGCGTACGACAGGTCGATCAGGTCGCCCGCGCCGGAGGTGGCCAGCACGTGCCGGGCCCACTCGTACATCTCGCCGCGCAGCCAGACCCGGGTCGGGGTCGGGAAGCCCAGCTTCTTGCGGTTGACGATGGCCGGCGGCACCACGCCCTGCAACGCCTGGCGCATGGCGTACTTGGTGGCGTCCGAGCGGGGCGGGAGCTTCAGGTCGACCGGGATGCCGGCGGCCACGTCGAAGACCGCCCGGTCGAGGAAGGGCACCCGCACCTCCAGCGAGTGGGCCATCGAGATCCGGTCGGCCTTGACCAGGATGTCGCCGCGCAGCCAGGTGTAGAGGTCGACGTACTGCATCTTGGTGACGTCGTCGAGCTCGGTGCACTCGGCGTAGATCGGCGCGGTCACGTCGGTGTAGCGGACCGAGGGGTCGTAGCGGCGCAGCAGGTGCTGCTTCTCCTCCTCGGTGAACATCCGGGCGTTGCCGTAGTAGCGCTGCTCGATCGGGGTGGTGCCGCGCTCCAGGAAGCTCTTGCCCTTGACCCCCTGCGGGATCGCCTTGGAGACCGCGCGCAGGCCCTTCTGCATCCCGCCCGGCAGGCCGTTGACCGCGCCGAGGGAGAGCGGCTCCCGGTAGATCGTGTACCCGCCGAAGAACTCGTCCGCGCCCTCACCGGAGAGGACCACCGTGACGTGCTCGGCGGCCTTCTTGGCCACGAAGTAGAGCGGCACCAGCGCCGGGTCGGCCACCGGGTCGTCCAGGTGCCAGACGATCTTCGGCAGGGCGTCGATCATGTCCTGCGGCCCGATCTTGGTCGGGATGGTGGTCACGTCGAGGTGCCGGGCCGACTCCTGGGCCACGTCGATCTCGGAGTAGCCGGGCACGTCGTACCCGACGGTGAAGGTGAGGATGTTCGGGTTGAACTCCCGGGCCAGGGCCACCACCGCGGTCGAGTCGATCCCGCTGGACAGGAACGAGCCGACCGGCACGTCCGAGCGCATGTGCATCCGGACGCTCTCCCGCAGCGTCTCCCGGATCTCCTGGTAGAGCCGCTGCTCGTCGGAGACCGGGGCGGGCCGGAACACCGGCCGGTACCAGCGGCGCACGTCGATGCGCCCGCCCGGGCTCCAGGTCAGGTACTCCCCCGAGCCGATCCGCCGGATCCCCTTGTGCAGGGTGCCGGGCTCCGGGACGTACTGGAGGGTCAGGTAGTGGCTCAGGCTGGCCGTGTCGATGCCGGCGTCGCCCTCGTAGTTCGAGTGCGCGAAGGGCAGCAGCGCCTTCTTCTCCGAGGCGAGGTAGAGCCCGTCGGCGGTCTCCAGGTAGTGCAGCGGCTTGATGCCGAAGTAGTCGCGGGCGCCGAAGGCACGCCGCTCCTGCCGGTCCCAGATGACGAAGGCGAACATGCCGCGCAGCCGGGTGAGCACCTGCTCGCCCCAGTAGTGGTAGCCGGCGACGATCACCTCGCCGTCGCCGGCGGTGGCGAACTGGGCGCCGTAGGTGCGCACCAGCTCGTCGCGCAGCTCGATGTAGTTGTAGATCTCACCGTTGAAGGTGAGCAGGTAGCGGCCGTCGGCGTACGGCAGCGGTTCGTGGCTGGAGGCCACGTCGATGATCGCCAGGCGCTTGTGCGCGAACACCCCGTCCGCGTACCGGCCGGAGGCGTCCCCGACCACCTCGACACCGGTCTCGTCCGGGCCGCGGTGGTGCAGGCATTCCAACGCCCCGGCGATGTTGTCGCGGTGAGCGGCGGCGTCGCCGCGCGCACTGAAGAAGGCCAGGAGTCCGCACATGGTGGTCATCTTTCCACGCGCGTGAAGCGGCCGTCGCGGCACCGCAGGCTCTTCCGACCGGGACCGGGCGGGTACCGTCTGGACCAGCAACGAGGCGGAGGGAGCGGACCATGACCGAGGACCGGACGAGCGGAAAGCCGGCGGACGGCACCGAATCGCACGACCCGGACTTCCCGCCGGCGTTCCTGGACTTCATGCGCCAGGGCTGGCGGGACACCACCCTGCCGGTCGGCCCGCGCCCCGAGGTCCCCAACCACGCCAAGCGCCGCGCCGCGCTCTCGGCGGCCTTCCCGGGCGAGACGCTGGTCATCCCGACCGGCACCGAGAAGGTACGCGCCAACGACACCGACCACCCGTTCCGGCCGGGCAGCGACTTCGCCTACCTGACCGGCGACCACGACCCGGACAGCGTGCTCGTGCTGCGCCCGAACGGCTCCGGGCACGACGCCACGCTCTACATGCGGCCCCGGTCCTCCCGGAAGACCGACGAGTTCTTCCGCAGCCGGCACGGCGAGCTGTGGGTCGGCCGGCGGCACACCCTGACGGAGAAGTCGACCGAGCTGGGCCTGCCGACCGAGGACCTCACCGAGCTGGACGCGGCGCTGGCCGGGCTGGCGCCGGGGCGTACCCGGGTGTTGCGCGGTTTCGACGCCCGGGTGGACGCGGCCGTGCGGCCCTGGGACGGCCCCCGCGCCGACGGCCAGCCGGCCCGCGACCGCGAGCTGGCCATCGCGATCTCCGAGCTGAAGCTGGTCAAGGACGAGTGGGAGATCGCCCAGCTCCAGGACGCCGTCGACGCGACCGTACGCGGCTTCGAGGACGTGGCCCGGGGGCTGCCGGCCGACCGCGGGGTCTCCGAGCGGCTGCTGGAGGGCATCTTCGCGCTGCGGGCCCGGCACGACGGCAACGACGTCGGGTACGGCTCGATCGTCGGGGCCGGCGAGCACGCCACGATCCTGCACTGGGTGCACAACCACGGCGCCACCCGCCCGGGTGAGCTGCTGCTGATGGACATGGGCGTGGAGAACCGCAACCTCTACACCGCCGACGTCACCCGGGTGCTGCCGGTCGACGGCCGGTTCACCCCGTTGCAGCGCCAGGTCTACGACGCGGTGTACGCGGCCCAGCAGGCCGGCATCGACATCATCAAGCCCGGGGTGGCGTTCCGGGAGGTCCACCTCACCGCGATGCGGGTCCTCGCTGAGGCGCTCAAGGACCTCGGCCTGCTCCCGGTGAGCGTGGACGAGGCGATGGACCCGGCGTCGACGGTCTACCGCCGGTGGACGCTGCACGGCACCAGCCACATGCTCGGCATCGACGTGCACGACTGCGCCAACGCGCGCAAGGAGCACTACCGCGACGGCCCGCTCGGCGAGGGCTACGTGCTGACCGTCGAGCCGGGGCTGTACTTCCAGCCCGAGGACGAGCTGGTCCCCGAGGAGCTGCGCGGCATCGGCGTGCGGATCGAGGACGACATCCTGGTCACCGCGACCGGCGCGGTGAACCTGTCGGCCGGTCTGCCCCGCCGCTCGGACGAGGTGGAGACCTGGCTCGCCGAGCAGCGTGAGGCGGGTCCGCGCCTGCCCGGCTGACCCGGTACGACCCCCGGCGGGGCCCCCCCCCCGGGGGGTCG